>JAYEIR010000183.1:0-4197 GCA_034660135.1 Thermodesulfobacteriota bacterium | reverse complement strand
CAGAGGACAGCGGGATGAAGTCAATCAACAATCATCAGTCAACAATCATCAGTCAACAATCAACAATCCAAAGGGTCAACAATCCAAATTGCGGGGGATTTTATTGTTTGGCGGAAATCAGAGAGCCTTGAAAAAAGGTCTGCTAATTTTAAAAGTCATGGTGGTGCTGGTAATTGGGGGGCTGTATCTCCTTAGTGCCTCAAAGGTGAAGGAGGATCAAGAACGCATGCCATCCCCTGAACGTGCCTCGGCATTGATGGTATCACCAGCGCTGTTAGAGATTGCGGCCGGCGAGTTCAAAGGGGTCATTGCCGATTATCTCCTGCTTAAGAGCTCCATTTTTTTGGGAGGACGCTACGAAACGACCAAAGGTGACTGGGAGGCGGTCTATACGCTTTTAAGGCAGTCCCTTGCGCTGGACCCGTATTTTTTCCAGACCTGCTATTATATACAGGCATTCTTGCCCTGGGGAGCCAGAATGGCGAAAGAGGCTGTCGCCCTTCTCGAGACATCCAAAACCCATCGCTACTGGGACTGGACCCCTGGTTTTTATATCGGGTTTGATTGTTTCTATTTCTTAAAGGACAACCTGACTGCATCGAGATATCTCATGGAGGCCTCTGAGATACCAAATTCGCCACCCCTGCTTTCCATGTTAGGCGCAAGACTGGCTCAAAAAGGGGGACAGACAATGGCCGGCATTGTGTTTTTGAAAGCCATGTATGAAAAGGCCGGTACGGAAACTGAAAAGAGACGGATCAGTTTAAGGATAACGGCGCTCACAGACGTATTGACCCTTGAAAAGGGGATATCAGAGTTCTCTTTAAAGTTCGGCCATCCCCCGCAATCCCTTGAACAACTGGTAAACGCAGGCATTCTAAAAAAACTACCCGAAAATCCTTACAAAAAACCCTACACCTACGAAAACGGCCGGATTGGATTCTAAGGAACCATTTCCCTTCATTTTCCACGGCCTGGAGAGACCAGGAGCTTCTGACCGGGATGAATAGCCTTATCCTTGCTTATGTGGTTAAGTTTACATAGCTCTTTCACTGACATCCCGTACTTGTTAGCAATCCGGTACAGACTGTCCCCGGACCGGACCTTGTAATAGACTGCCTTACGACCTTGCGGTCTGGCCTTAACAGCAGGCGCGGTTGTTTGCTTTTGCAGCCGGCCAGTGCTTTTTTTGATTTTATCCAGTTGTCCTGCGACAGATCTCACGGTCTTGTCCGTTCTTGCAATAGACTGCTGCATCCGGTTTCCCTGCTTTTCAAGACGGACAAATTTGTCCCTTAAATGGTCAATGTTGGCTAATTTCTTCTCTATCCGGTCAAGCCTGCCACTCATGGAGTCCATATCCTGTTTTGATGCCTTGTTATCGCGCCCGGAAAACAAGACGATAAGCACGAGAATAACGACAATAGCAATACCCACAAGGACCAGGGTTTTTTTGCGGGCTTTGATATCCGGAGGAATCCTGTTGCGGGGATTTTTCCCCTTCTTTTTATACCCCATGTCATCAGCGATCCCTTCCATGATTTCTCCAAGTTCTTTATCTTGTTCCTTTTCCATCTCTTCCTCCTCCTGCATGCATTCACAAGTGCCTAAGGATTGTTGATTGTTGATTGATGACTGTTGACTGTTGATTGACTTTATCCCGCCGTCCTTACCCCTTTGTGCCTATGTGCCTTTGCCCCTTTGCCCCTGTCCTTTCCCCTCTTAATCGTAACCATCAGGATTACCGACCTGCCAGCGCCATGAATCGGCACACATCTCATCAATACCCTTGAGGGCTGTCCAGGCCAATTCTATTTCAGCCCTGGACGGGTCAGCATAGCACAAGGCAATATCGCCGGGACGACGTCCAAGGATCTCATAGGATATCTTTTTCCCCGAGGCCTTCTCAAACGCCGACACAACTTCCAGGACACTATATCCCCGGCCTGTCCCAAGGTTATATGTAATAACACCCGGATTTTCCCTGAGCTTCAAAAGGGCATTGATATGGCCGACCGCAAGATCAACAACGTGGATATAGTCCCGAATCCCTGTGCCGTCCGGTGTCGGATAGTCATTCCCGAATACCGGGAGGACAGGAAGCCTGCCGACCGCCACCCGGGCAATATAAGGAAGGAGATTGTTGGGGATTCCGTTCGGATCTTCTCCAATCCGACCACTGGGATCTGCTCCTATCGGGTTGAAGTAGCGCAGAAGTCCGATATTCCACGCCTCATCCGCCCTGTAAATATCCTTCAGGATTTGTTCAATCATAAGTTTTGTGTGTCCATATGGATTCGTCGCTGAAACAGGAAAATCCTCTCTGATCGGGACCTTATGCGGATCACCGTAAACTGTGGCCGAAGAGCTGAAAATCAGATTCTTGACGTCGTATTGTTTCATTACCTCACACAATATTAATGTCCCAGTGACATTGTTGTGATAGTAATGCAGAGGAATGGTCACAGATTCACCAACCGCCTTGAGACCTGCAAAATGTATTACTGCATCGATTGCATGTTTCTCAAAAACCGCAACCAGGGCTTGTTTGTCAAGCAGATCAACCTTGTAAAAATCAAGGGGTCTGCCGGCAAGATCCTGGACCCTGTTAAGGGACTCTTCTTTGCTGTTTGCAAGGTTATCCACAACCACGACTTCATAACCTGTCTTCAAGAGCTCAAGGCAGGTGTGGCTGCCGATGTACCCTGCACCGCCGGTTACCAAGATTTTCATAATCTATCCTCTTTGTGCTGCCGACCGGCCGGCAAGCCATCCTGTGGAAAAGGCCGTCTGCAGGTTATAGCCTCCGGTGTCACCGTCCAGGTCCAGGATCTCTCCCGCAAAATAGAGACCATCCATTAGACGCGACCCCATGGAGTCAGGATCAACATCTCTAAGGTCTACCCCTCCGGCAGTAATAATCGCCTCGGTAAAAGGACGGTGGCCTGTCACCTTTAGACGAAAATCCTTGAGCCATGTCCGCAGCCGTTTTCGTTCCAGGGAAGTGATCTGATGGCCTGTCTTGTCCGGCGCGATGTTAGACAAATCCATGCAGACCGGGATTAATTTCCTGGGAAGCAGCCCTTTCAACAGGGTGCGGAACTGCTGCTTTCCATGCGCATTCAGGTCGCGCAGGAGTCTCAAATCCAGTTTCCGATCGTCAAGCGCCGGCTTGAGATCAATGGAAAAGACCACCTTTCGGCCCAGGCCCAGTGCGTCCACCACCTGCCTGCTTAATGAAAGTACGACAGGGCCGGAGATGCCAAAATCCGTAAAAAGCATTTCACCGAATGCCTGTGTTTGCTTTTTTCCATCAATAAATACCCGGACATTGACATTACGCAGTGTCAGATCCTTCAATTTGGCAGCGATATTGCCGGCTGTCTCCAAAGGTACAAGGGATGGACGAACCGGAACGATGCTATGACCTGCTGACTCTGCCAGGCTATACCCATCTCCTGTTGATCCCGTCGCAGGATAAGATGCACCGCCTGTAGCGAGAATCACATTATCGGCCTCATAAGTTCCTCCTGCCTGAACACCCACCACCCGTCCTTTATCTGCGATTAGCTGTTCAACCCACGTTCCGGTCTGTATTTCCACACCACGTTCATGAACCCAACCCATCAGGGCATCTGCCACATCCTGGGCCCTGCCGCTTGACGGAAAGACACGTCCTCCCCGTTCTGTCGAAGTGGGGACCCCAAGGCCTTCAAAAAAAGCTACAAGGTCAGATGTAAAAAACCGGGTAAAGGCCTGGTAAAGAAAACGCCCGTCAGGACGCAGGTGACTGACAAACTCGGACAGGGGCGCCACGTTCGTCAGGTTGCACCGCCCCTTTCCTGTAATACGCAGCTTGCGTGCCGGTGTGTTCATTTTTTCGAGGACCATGGTTTTGGCCCCCTGTTCTGCGGCCTGGCCCGCAGCCATCAAACCAGCCGCCCCGCCTCCAATCACGATTACCCGATGTCCAGTCATAGACTCCAAATGGATATACAAAATAGGTTCAAAGGGGCAAAGGCACAGAGGCACAAAGTCTAAGCGCCTGTTTGATGGCGTCTGACCTTTCCTATCGTGAACCCGATGCAATGCCCAGAAATAAGATCGCTATATGTTTTCACTTTTTCTTTGTGCCTCCTGAATAGAGTTACAACTACTTTAACAAAAATATTTCCATCGACACAAGCCCTAATATCA
>JAYEIR010000182.1:0-2441 GCA_034660135.1 Thermodesulfobacteriota bacterium | reverse complement strand
GTGCCCTGGGGGACGTTGTTTGCTATTTAGTTTATTTGGGTTCTTGAAATCAAGCCTTGTAATGGGGGACATTGGTACTTTCTGACTTTATTAGACAGGATTAACAGGATTTTCAGGATTTTATTGTTGTTTTTTTCCCTTTCCGGACGAAAGGGAAAAAGACAATCCGCCTATCGGCGGAGGGGTACTTCCCTTGACGTAAAACAGCAAATAAATCCTGCGGGACGTCCTTAAATACTTAAATAACTTTCTATCTAATTGATATTTATGTTAATTTAAAGTCTTTTTTACTGTCAAATGTTTTGTCTTGGTACACGATCCTGATTTGGGTCCAAGGGGCCCATGATTTCATGCGTTTCTGCTTTTTTGGACAGGATTAACCCCAGTACCATCTGCCGGAGCTACGGGGCAGGCAGGATTTACAGGATTACTTGGATCTTTCTTTGTTTTTGACTGCTCAGGTATTAAAGGATTTTTGCTGCGGCCGAGGATGGCGCTGTGGCCGGTCCATGGGTATTTGTCTAATTCTTTGAGGTCCTTCACCAATTTTGCTCGTAAGGGGTTAAGGTGGATGTAGCGGATCAACTCCAGGAGATATGGGTCTTCTTCGCATATGATGGACTTGTACCCGCCCGTCTCGCCTGAAGGCGAAGCCGATGGCGGGCAGGTCGGTTCTGAAAAAGGTGGCCACTTCGTTTGTGTCGTTTATTGAAGGTAACGGCGTATCCGGTCATGAGGCGGCGCATGACTTTGCTGAGTGGGGTAGGGCCTATGCGTAAAAGGAGATGGACGTGGTTTGGGATCAAGGCCCAGGCGTAGCATTGGGTCTGGGTTTCCTCGAGGATGATGGCGAGCCTTTCGAGGAAGGAGTTGCGGTCCTTATCGTCTCTGAAAAGCTTCCTCCGTTCAATTCCCCGGGCCCCGGGTGAAATACGCTGCGCTGTCCTGGCGGAATTGCACCGGGCAGGCATGACGTGTTGGAGGAGGCCGGGTGCGTCTAATCTGGGTTGGCGGGGCATTTCTCACTTTTGGTAATGCTTGGTAATTGCGATTATTTCCACTTTCGCTTCGGGCAGACAGATGAAGAGGGCTCTATATTTTTTGTCCAAACGAAATGAATAGATCAGTCGATGTTTTGGTTCCAATAGCTCAGTTTTTAGGGAAGGGTGCGAAGGGTCATTTTCAAAAAGCTTCCTGGCCTTTTCCCATTTCTTCGAAAGACCGTGCTTCTGAATGTATTTTTTTTATGTCGTCTCTAAGATCAGTTATTAGTGGCATATTTTCTATTTGTTATAAATAGACGACTTTCTTAAACCATCCTGCAAATCCCTAAGGAAATCTTCCTGATATAAATCTGTAGACTCAAAATCGGCCAAAATTGATTCAATCTTGTCTTTTTTAAAGGCCTTGAGCTTGACAGGCGCTTTTCTCAGTCTATTCATAACGATCTCTCGTTCTTCCTGAGAGAGCTTATCTATAAGGTCATATAACACTTCCATCGGGATATCTATTTCCTTGGTTATGGTTTCTTTAAGGGTTATTCGGGGCATTTATCTTCACCTTCTTTTAATGTATAATGGGGGACGTGGTCAACCCCAGCTAAATGCACTGCGTTGTGATTGACATCAATTTCACGAGGCATGCTTGTAAACTTATTTGAGGAACCCAAGGCCTTACCTAAACCCATCTCTATTTATCTTCCTCTCCTTCTCGTATTATGGCGCTGTAAAGATCTGCTCGTATATAAAAACCAGCTTTTTCTTGAAGGCTGTCCATGACTTCTTTGAGAGAGTTTAATTTTCCATGACGTTGTGCCTTAAGTAAAACCCCAAGAATACCAACCACCTTCAATTTCATCGACCTTGCCGTTTTTCTCCCATCCCGTTCATCCATCAAGAGCCAATCGGCGTCTACCTCCGTTGCCAAGGCGATGGCCTCAGCCTCGCCTTTATCCAGATCACGCTGCATAGCCCTAACAAGCGGATGGTGTTTTACTGCCTCAATTCGAATCCACCCATCCTTTAAGGCATCACGCACACTTTGCGATCCAGGGAGATTCTCTTCCACTCGCAATTCCTCAAGTACTGCTCCTGGAATCAGGACCTCTCCAAATTGGTCTCGCAAAAGGGAAAGCTCTCCAATGATCGCCAAATTCATAATCGGGGAGGTATTACTCACCACGGGCATACGCTATATCTTCCTCAAACTCTTCTTGACCGTAATGTCGGGGAATACTACGGTTTCCAACGAGAAGCCCGAATTCATACTTGGGCATCTGGGCCAACTCTCGGGCTTTTCCGAACGATAAAAAACCTTGAGAGTATAAAGCGAGGGCCAGTTCAACCAGCAACTCTGGCTTCATCCTCCCTTCCGGCAACTTTATCGCCTGGGTTACCCCTTCCGGTATTTCTAGTTGTAGGGCCATATCGTTTACCTCCTAT
>JAYEIR010000181.1:0-12163 GCA_034660135.1 Thermodesulfobacteriota bacterium | reverse complement strand
GATTGTTTTGAGCAGTGCCTCCTCGCTGCTGACGTTCACAAGATTGGGCGCGAAATAGTCCCCTTTGCTGATATTGACGTATGTGAGCACACCGTCGAAAGGCGCGTAGATGCTGGTACGTTCCATGGGGAGTCGCGCCTGTTTCATGCGGGCACGGGCAGCCTTTACCCCGGATAGGGCTGCTTCCATCCTGGCTTTGGCAGACCTGACGGCCGTACGAGCTGTCTTAGCACGGGTTCGTGCTATATCCAGTTCATGCTTGGAAATGGCTTTCACCTTATAGAGCTTCTCGTGACGCTTCAGGTTGTCCTCGGCAAGCTCTTGCTGGGCCTCCGCCTCCGAAATTTGGGCACGCGCCACCTCAACCTGCTGCTCTGATTCAACCAGGCCTGAACCGGTTACTTTTAACTGCTCCACGTGCTCACGCTTGTCAAGGGATGCCAGAAGCTCTCCGAGCTTTTCACCTTTTCTGGGTCCCCGAACCCAATCCCCTTCACGCACGGCCTGGGCATCTTTCTTTACCTTGACATAGGTCACCTTCCCCTGGTCCTCAAAGGTAAGAAACTCCCGCCGAACGGCCCTCGCTGTCCCCTCACCAAAGACCAGGGCCTGGATCGACCCCGATGAGGCCTGTACACAACGGACCGGTAGCGGGCTGGCTTCCCTGCTCTTCAGGCCGACCTTTTCCTGGGTATGATCCTGGACCCGTTTCACAGCCATGGCACTAACCGCAACAACCAGGAGCAGCAGGGGGACCAGGAACAGGACTTTTCGTTTCCATAAATTAGCCATAGAGAGATCCTTTCTTAATAAATGCGAGCATCTCAATTTCATTACGACATGGAGAGGATGTAGTCAAGTTCTAACATTATGCACCAAAGACATGTAAAAGCAAAAAAATGTTTATGATTTTCCGAATATATCCGTTTGGTGCACCCAAAATCAGGGCCGTCAAAAAGGAGGCAAAGCACTATCATCTTGATTGGACAGTGGTTAAGGATACGGGAATACATTGGAGTATTTCGAGGATTAAAATCCGAATCTGACCTCGGTACCATCTTCCGGAGCTACCCTGGTTAAATGGTCCTGCGGAATTTAAAAAGGGGACAGTTTTATTTTTTAGCATTCCTTGGTCAATGATAAGAAATAAAAAAGAATAAAAAAATCTGTCCCCTTTTTAAATCGTAAAGTGTACTTGACATTTTTATTGATAAATAGTAATCTCTACTTGTCTAAAGCATGTCTAAAGCAAAGATTATTCGTTCAGTGAGATTGACTGTTTTGCAGCATAACTCCACGGGGTGTAATGGGCCATGATCGATTTAACCGAATTCTTCAGTATTCAGACCAGGCTGCTGACCAGGATTCCGCGTTCAGGCAGCCGCTTCATAAAGGGTGCGATCAATAGGGACACTCGCCTCCTGGGCATTGTGGGAGGCAGGGGGACTGGAAAGACGACACTCCTCCTTCAATATCTGGCAGAGAAAGATCAAGGCGACCAGTAGCTTCTCTATATTTCTGCGGATCATATACGGGTACAGGCCATTGGGCTCTATGAAATCGCTTCTTCCTTCTTTCGCCTCGGAGGAGAGACGATCATTATTGATGAGATCCATAAATATGTAAACTGGCAACAGGAAGTAAAAACCTCTACGACGCCTTTCCGGTCCCCAAGATATTCTTTTCCGGCAGTTCCACCCTTGCTTTACAAAAAGGGAAGGCCGATCTATCCCGACGGGTGGTCTTTTACACGCTTCCCGGCCTATCCTTTCGGGAATACCTCTATCTTGCCCACGGATTGGCATTTGAACCGGTTCATCTGCAAGACCTTCTGAAAAACCATCCGATCGTGGCTTCCGGGATCTTGGAGCACGGCCCCATTCTTGGCCGTTTCCGGGACTACCTGGATCATGGCGTTTACCCCTTTTTCCTGGAAGGGATAGAGACGTACCATCACAAGCTCTCAAATGTGATCGAAAAGGTCCTTTACGAAGACATCCCAACCGCTATAGGCATCAAGACGGTCAATATCCCAGTGCTAAAACGCATACTGTGGCTCCTCGCCACATCGCAGCCGTTTACACCCAATATTGAGAGGATGTCGCGGGATCTAAGAATTTCCAAGGCATATGTCTATACCTATCTGGATTATCTGGGGCAGGCCAAACTCCTTTCCGGGTTCCTTCCCAAGGAGACAGGCTATCGACTTGTGCGGAAGCCATCCAAAATTTATATGGAAAACACTAACTTGCTCAGACAAGTCGCCGGAGAAGTCGGCGCAAAGGAACAATTAGGCACTTTACGCGAGACCTTTTTTGCCCATCAAGTAACAGGTTCCGGCATGCATGTCCGTATTCCGAACCAGGGAGATTTCTTAGTGGAGGATAGGTATCTGTTTGAAATCGGGGGGAAAAACAAGGGAAAAGAGCAGGTTAAAAGAGACGAAAACGCCTTTATTGTAAGGGATGATACAGAAGTAGGCTTCGGGAACATGATCCCTGGCGGGTTTCATCGAAGAGGACTCCCAAGGGGAAATTCAACCTGGGCCGAGTTCCACATTGTTAATGTGGCAAAAGCGCAGTCCGGCTTTTAAGTTGGAAGCCATTCAGGGGAGCTTTGCACTTTCTGCACCAACGTCCCCCTGCACACAAGTCTCCGTTTGACTGTTACGATTGTCGGACCAAGGTCAACAGTGACTCTGTTACCCATCTTTGGGCGAAAAAAGGCTTGTGCATCTAACCGATGGATCAATGTCCAAGTCTTTCCTTTCAGAATACTTGGGATTAGTAGTTGCCGAGGATTTTCTTGGCGATAACGATCTTTTCGACCTCTTTGCTGCCTTCGAAGATCTCCAGTACCTTTGCATTCCGCCAGTAATGGGCTACGTCATACTCTTCCAGGATCCCGTATCCGCCGTGGAGTTGAATCGCCTCGTCCGCAACCTTGACGGCCACCTCGGCGCAGTACCATTTGGCCATGGAACTCAGACTGGGATCAGGTGTTCCAGAGTCGAGCTTGGAGGCCGCACGATACAGGATGGACCTTGCCGCCTCTGTAAAGGTCGCCATATCGGCAATCTTACCCTGAACAAGCTGTAATGACGCAAGGGGTTTGCCGAACTGCTCCCTCTGACGGATGTGGGAGATGGTCTTGTCCAGGGCCCCCTGGGCGGTTCCCACACCGAAGGCGGCTACCTGCACCCGGGAACGGTTGAAAAACTCCATGATATTGTAAAAGCCTTGGCCCTCTTTGCCCAGGAGATTGCTCTGGGGGACCCTTACCCCCTTAAAGGCGACCTCGCCCGTGTTGGAAGCCCTGAGAGAAAGCTTCCCGTGAAAGGGGTTGGCCTCGTAACCCGGCCTGTTGGTTTCAACAATGATGGTGCTCAATCTCTGATGTTTTTTGGGGTTCTCCGTGTCAGTGACGCACAGCACGATGAGGAAGTCTGCGAGTGTGCAGTTGGTGATAAAGATCTTATTGCCCGTGATCACATAGTCGTCGCCTTCTTTCACGGCCATAGTGCCCATCGAGGCCACATCGCTGCCCGCATCGGGTTCCGTGATCCCCATTCCCATCCTGATTTCTCCTCTGCAGATGGGTGGAAGATATTTCTGCTTCTGTTCTTCGGTACCTATGATTTCGATGAGCTGGGTGCCGAAAAAGGTAGAGTCCAGTGCATGGGTAATACCCATGTCAATACGTGCAAATTCCTCCATGATCAGGCATTGTTCAAAATAACCGAACCCGGCTCCTCCGTATTTCTCATCGATAAATACCGCTAAGAACCCTAATTCAGCAGCCTTCTTCCATATGCTGTCGTCGAACTCCTCCTTTGCGTCGAGGTCTCTGGCGACCTCTCGTAATTCCCCTTCGGCAAATTTCCTGGCTGCCTTCTGGATCTGTTTCTGTTCACGCGTCAATTCAAACATAACCCTTCTCCTTATTCCTCAACCCACTTCATAACTTGTTGAAAATTGTTCTGATTCGGTTTTAATCCTAAATCCTTCCTGGACCACCGGCGAAGCAGGAAATCCGCCTTTTTCCTGATCTGGAGCCCCACGGTTCAAGACGGTTCAAGGGGGCCTCCCCCCTATTTGATGATGCCGTGGAGGAAGACCTCGCTGATGATTTTACCCAGTTCATCGGGTGATACCTCCCCGTTGCGGTCGTACCAAGTGTATGTCCAATGAACCATGCCGTAGAAAATGAGGGTCAGCACGGCATGGCCAATGGGCTTGATGGCACCTTGTTCAGCGAGTCTGCCCAGGATATTTTCCAGGGCCTCTACATAAAACCGCTGCTTCTCGATGAAGATCTTACGATGTTCCGGTGAGAGCGACTTTCCCTCAGAGTTCAGGATGGTTAATTCCTCTTGGTGGGCCGCATTCCTCCGAACATAAAAACTGCAGAGTTGCTCCAGCTTCTTAACCGGGTCTTCATCGGACCGGATAATCGCTTCCAGTCGCTTATAGGCCTCTTCCATGAAGCCGATCATGATCTCAAAGAGGATTTCCTCTTTGGATGAAAAGTAATAGAACATACCGGGTACGCTGAGTCCGGCGTCAGCCGCTATTTTTCGGACGGGTGTTGCTTCAAAACCCCTGGCCGCAAACAAGGCCGTGGCAACCTTTAAAATCAATGGTCTTTTTTCCATATGGAATAACCTCCGAAACTTCCTGTTCTTTGGATGTGGAGCCGCCAAAACGGCACAACACGACATCAGCGGTCAACAGATCTCAAAGTGTAAAGCCTGCAGGTACATGTCCATGATCTTGAAAAAACCGTCCAACACAACCCGGAATGAAGAGGCATGTCTGGTTTGAAGCGGTGGGCTGGCTGCCGGCGCATTCAAGACCGGCAGCCAGCCCGGGTATGCACTAATTTGCTTTGTACTTTTCAACTTCCTCTTTTATGAAATCAACATAGTCCCTGCCGGGCAGGCCTTTCTTCTCAACCGCCTTGATATAATCCTCCATGACTGGCTGAACCGCAGCAGCCCATCTCGCGCTTTCCTCTTCAGAAAGGGTAATGGTCTTATTGCCGAGACTGAGACTGAACTGGCGGCCTTCCTCATCGCTGGAATCCCAAGCCTCCCCCGTTTTAACGATCCATTCCGCACTGACTTCCTCAAAGACCTTCTGAATGTCCTGAGGCAGAGAGTCCCATTTCTTTTTGTTCATGGCTACGAAAAATCCCTGTGTGTAGCCGACGCTGTAGCAATCGATCATGTATTTGATCACTTCACCCTGTTTCCATCCCTTCAGAACCTCGATGGGCCCCCAGGTGGCCTCCACTACGCCCTTTTGCAGGGCTTCGTAGGTGGAGTTCTGGGGCATGGATACGGGACAAGCCCCCAAGGCCTTGGAGACCGCAGCACTGGTGCCCGTAGAGCGGATCTTCAGCCCTTTCAGTTCCTCGAGGTTGGCAACGGCCTTTTTGCTGAAAAGAAGGCCCGGCCCATGAGCGAAAAGGTAAAGGACTTTAACATCTTCAAATTCTTTAAATTTAAATTTGTTGTAAAAATCATTGATGATCTTGGTTGCCGCCACACCGCTGGGGTAGCCCATAGGGAGATCAATGGCCTCGATGGAGGGAAATCGGCCGCGGGTGTAAGCAAAGACGGATTCCCCGATATCTGTTATCCCTTTAACCACGCCGTCGTAGACTCCCGGCCCCTTCAGCAGGGAGCTTCCGGGAAAATGGATGAACTTCACCCTGCCATTGGTCCGTTTTTCAATTTCATTGCCGTAGTCTACCAATAGCTTCGCCTGGATGTGGGTGGGCGGGAAAAAGGTACTAAAGGTAAATTCAATGGGCTTGGAGCCCGCGAAAGAAAAAGCAAATGAACCTACCACGAATGCTGTCGTAAGACAACAAAATAGAACGCTTTTGAAGAATTTCATATATGGCCTCTCCTTATACAAAATAAAGTTTAGGTTTAGATCCTAATCCTACTCCTACGCCAAAAAACAAGCCGGTTATTAGTCTATCACCTCCCTTCTTTTTGAGTCCTCGGATGCAGCATGATTTCATCGGTGAGCACTGCAAACCGTCGGCCCGGTGCATTTCAGTCCTTATTAAGTCTCTTGGGAGAACTGATCCCTCAGTTGATACTTCAATATCTTTCCGCTGGTTCCCATGGGCAATGCATCGACGAAGAGGACCTTTTTGGGGACTTTGTAACCAGCGATTTCCTGTCTGCAAAAGGACTTTAGATCATCCTCAGTGAAATCCTGACCCTCCTTTTTGACGACAAAGGCTGTGACGACCTCACCCCACTTGCGATCCGTCATACCGATGACGGCCGCGAGGCGGACCCCATCATGTTTGTAGATGACGTTTTCCACTTCGGCGGGATAAACATTCTCTCCACCCGTGATGATCATGTCTTTCTTCCGGTCCACCACGTAGATAAAGCCGTGTTTGTCGACCCTGCACAGATCCAGGGGATAGTACCAGCCGTCTCTGTATACCTCTTTTGTAGCTTCCTCTTTTCTCCAGTAACCCACAGTCGTGCCCAATCCCCGGACCTTGATCTCCCCGACCTGATCGGGTGCAACAGGATTATCGCTTTCGTCGACGATGACGCTCTGCATATCCGGAGAGGATCTCCCACAGGAACTGAAAATCTCATCGTTGCCCGTCTCCATGGCCTTGACCACATCCTGAGGCATCAGAATAGAGGTATGCCCCACAGTTTCGCTTGTTCCAAAAAGATGGATTAAGACGTTTCCAAGCATATCGATGGCCTTTTTATAAATAACAGGGGTGACGGGAGCCCCAGCGAAAAAGACATATCTAAGGCTGCTCATGTCATATTTCTTGATCTCCGGGTAATCCATTAGGAACATGAGCATGGGCGTGGCGATCATGCTCGTGGTGACCTTGTGTGTCTCTACAAGCCGGAGGAATTCTTCCGGGTCCCATTGGGGCATGATGACCGATGTGAGTCCCGCATACATGGCGGGGAAAATGCAACTGATCCCTGTAGCGTGAAACAGAGGAGAGGCGATGAGCTCAATGTCCTTTTCGCCCAGGTCCAACGCCACATTGAGACTTCTGCCCGCATGATAGAGATTGAGATGGGTGGCCATGCAGCCCTTTGGCGCGCCGGTTGTCCCACTCGTATAAATGAGTGCCGCCAGGTCATCCTCAGTGACGGCCACATCGGGAACAGCCGGCGTGGAGTCCTCGATCAGTGTCTCATAATAGAGATATCCATCGGGGAGTTTCGATTTTTCACCGAAAAATATCAGGTGCTTAAGTGCCGGAAGCTCATTTTTTATCTGTTCTACGTGTCCGACGTATTTTTCATTGACGATCAGTGCCGAGGCCCCTGAATCGGCCAGGATTGTTTGGATTTCCCGAGCCGCCAGCCTGAAGTTCAACATCACCAGGACCAATGCTGCATTGGGTATGCTGAAATAGGATTCGGCGTTCTCGATCGTGTTGTGACTGAGCATGGCAACACGATCTCCTTTTTTCAGCCCGAGATCAAGTAGTGCGTTGCCCATGCTGTAGGTTCTGTCCATAAACTCCCCGAAGGTGTATTGTCGTTCGCCCTCAATGAATGCGATTTTCTCTGGGTTGTACTCCATATTTCGGGTCAAGTAGGTTCTCAAAGTAGATATGGTCTTCATCGTTCGCACCTCTCTCAAATTATGATTGCACTCTATTGCCGGGCATTGGTTTCCGTACCCGCCCGGAACAAGCATTTCTCAAAGTTCCATTTTGAGGGGATACCCGAAAGATCGGGATCTCTCCCCCACTGCATCCTCTAAAATGGGATTGTGAGAGAATCACAGATCCGGTTCCCGCATTCACACAGTTATTCCTTTTTGAATCTTTCAGTGAGCTCAGGTACCACTTGGAGAATCTCTCCCACAATCCCGTAGTGAGCCACATTGAAAATGGGCGCCTTGGGGTCCGTGTTGACAGCGATGACGGTGTCGGCGTTTTTCATCCCCGCCTGATGCTGAAAAGCCCCGCTGATGCCCAGCGCTATGTATACCTTAGGTTTGACCGTCTTACCCGATGTCCCTACCTGCCGACTCTTGGGGAGCCATTCCTTGTCCGCCACAGGCCTCGAACAGGACAAGGTCGCCCCGATGGCATTGGCGAAGGCCTCGACCACAGGGATATTCTCCATCTTCCCGATGCCCCTGCCAACGGAGACCAGGATATCGGCCGCTGTGATATCCACGTCCTCAAGTTCCGCCTCCAGATACTCCACAAACTGCCTTCGAAGGCCTGTCCACTCAGGTGGCGACAGGCTCTCCATGTCAGCCGATTTACCCTGCTCCGAACCCCCGGGGAAGCATCCGGGTCTCAGGGTGATCAGATAGGTCTCAGAGGGTTTCATGACAAGGTCTGCTTGGATCTTGCCGCTGTAAATCTGCCTCTGTACATCCATGGTCTCGCCCTTGAGGATCACGTCCACACAATCGGTCACGAGAGGGACCCCTGAACGGATTGCCAGGGCAGGGGCCAGATCCATACCCTGGGCCGTATGACCGATCACGGTCAGGGCGGGTTTGCGCTCCCTGATCAGCCCTTCCAGAACCGCCAGATAGGTGTCCGCATTGTAGTTTTCCAGCTCGGGCGCCTCCATGACGAGCACCCTGTCACAGGCACCCTTCAGACTCCCGGCAAGAGCTGAGACCCCGTAGCCCGGGAAAAGGGCCGTCACCGTGAGGTTGTTCTCCTCACCCAGGCGATTTGCCAGGGTGAGCATCTCAAATGTAATATCCCTGATCTCACTGTCTCGATGTTCCGCCAGTATCAAAATCTCTCCCATTGCTATGCCACCCCCCCTTTGTCTCGAATAATTTGGGCCGTCTTGTCACAGATCTGGGCCATGCTGCCCTCCAGGATCTCGGCCCCTTCACCCACGGGGGGCAGAGAAAGCCTGATCGAGGCAACGCTTGACCCTTCAGCCCCGATCTCATCCGGCTCAAGACCCAAGTCCCCTGCGTCGATCTCCTTGATCTCAATTTTTCGTACCTTCTGAATGCCCATAATGGAGACATAGCGGGGCACATTGATGCCGGTCTGAACTGTGAGCACTGCGGGCAGGGGCAGCGTCACCTTCTCCTGGGTGTTGTTCTCGAGTTCTCTGAGTACGGTAGCCTGACCGTCTCCCGGCTCC
The DNA here is from genome assembly GCA_034660135.1 of Thermodesulfobacteriota bacterium. GTDB lineage: Bacteria > Desulfobacterota > DSM-4660 > Desulfatiglandales > Desulfatiglandaceae > JAYEIR01. The sequence continues at coordinate 3,015 of JAYEIR010000181.1, read as the reverse complement.
ACCCCTACCACGAGGGAGGCGTAGGGAAGGCCAAGCAGTTCGGCCAGGATCAGGCCCACCTGGCCCCAGCCTTCATCCGAGCTCTGGACCCCGGTCATAAGGAGATCGAAGTCAAGGTCCTTCACCACCCCGTGAAGCCCCTTGGCAATTCCCAAAGCATCGGAGAACGCAAAGCCCCCTTCGTCTATCAGGATTGCCTTATCCGCCCCCATGGCCAAGGCATGGCGAAGCACATCTTCACTGTCCTCGTCTCCCAGGGTGATCACCGTCACCTTACCCCCGAGGGCCTCCTTGAGCCGCACCGCATCCTCAACGGCATAGTTGTCCCATTCATTGATATCCGTTTCCAAATCTTCCGTATCAATCCCTGTCCCATCCTTGTTGACGTCGAGTTCGGCATCCGTCACATCAGGGATCTGCTTGACACATACTACAATATCCATGGTTCTATCCTCCTCCCGAAATCTTCTTCTCTTGTCGCTCTTCGTCCTTGTCCATGGCCCTATCGAGACCCAGGGCCAGCAATACCAGTTCATTGAGGTCCATCACCTTCAAGGTGTCCTCCAGTCCGGCCGTCTTTCGGGCGTCCTCGAGCATGATCAGGCACAGGGGGCAGGTCGTGATCACCATGTCAGCCCCGGTGGCCGCCGCCTCCCATATCCGTATCTCACTCATCTTGGGGTCCCCGTCCATATCTTCCTGCCACATCCTGTCTCCACCTCCCCCGCAACATAGACTGTCCTCCCTGTTGTGGTTCATTTCCACCAGTTTGATCCCGGGTATGGCCCGGATGATTTCTCTTGGCACGTCAAAGATCCGGTTATGACGACCCAGGTAGCAGGGATCATGATAGGTAACCTTTACAGGCAGGGGCTTATCAAAGGTGAGGACTCCTTTTACTAGGAGTTCATTCAAAAAGGCCGTGTAGTGTCGAGCCCGGAAGGATATCCTCTCTTCAGGGTCTTTGAGGGCCTGATACGCAGGATACTCATTGTGGAAGGAATGAAAACAGTGGGGAGAGGAGGTGACCACCTCACAGATCTCATGCTTGCCGAAAAGATCCAGACAGTCGTCCATCTTCATCTCAAAGAGCCCGTCCTCTCCGCAGCGGCGCGCTATGTCCCCGCAGCAGGGTTCCTTCTTTCCCAGAGTGCCGAAGTCAACGTCCCCATGATTGAGGATCCTGACGAAGGCGCGGGCGAGATCCTGGGCCCGGGTGTCCATGGAGGTGGTGCAACCTACAAAGTAACAGAGGTCCTTTGCCTCCCCTTTTTTGGTCAGATCCGGGATCTCGATTTCCCCCGACCATTTGGCCCGCTTTTTCTTGGTAGCCTCCCAGGGGTTGTTATATTTATAGAGATTCTTCAAAGACTGGGATAGGAGAGTGGGGACCTCGGTGCCTGCTTCAACGACCCCGCTTCGAACCTGGCGAATAGCATCGAGCGTAGAGACATACACGGGGCAGACCTCGAGACAGGCCCGGCACGTGGTACAGTGCCAGATCCTCTGCGTTTTGAAATCTCCCGCTGAAAGGGCCTTTCCGTCAGATGGGTCGTTGATCCCGCCGAATCGATTCAGGGGATCGACCTTGGCGCGCAGATTAACCCGGGCCCAGGCTATGAAGTCCCTGGGGGAAAAAGGCTCTCCCGCTCCCGTGGCGGGGCAGACCTCCACACAGCGCCCACAACGGGTGCAGGCATCGAAAGACACCATGTCCCGGTAGGTAAAGACATCTTCCTCGCCTCGGCCCTCCACGGAAACTACCTGCAGGGGCTGGTTGTGAAGATAGATACTGGCTGGGGCGGCCAGGACATGAAAAAGCTTGCAGAATGGAATATAAGCAATGAAGCCGAGGCTCAAAAGCGCGTGAGTCCACCAGAGATAGGGATAGGCGGAAAGGGCCCCATTGGAGTTGGGCCAGAGAAAACTCACCCAGTGGCCGGCAAATGACCACCCGGCCCAGTCCGGTCGCTGGGCGGCAAGACGGCCACCTTCCACCGCAAAGCCTGTCACGCCCACCACGAGGAGCCACAACACCACGAGGAGATCCTCCGCGCGCCTCTCCAGCCTGGGGACACGCTGAAGGTAACGGCGGATCATGGCCCAGGCCACCCCGGCAACCAGCATCAACCCTGCGACTTCAAGACAGGCAGAGTACCAGAGATAGAGAAGGCCCCTCAAGAAATGGCCCAGCCAGTAATCCGCAGAGATCAGCACGGTTCCCACAAACAGGGCAAGGAAACCCCACAGAATCAAGAGATGCATGGTTCCTGCCGCCACATCACCCCGGAATATCCTCCAGCCCAGAAGGCCGTCCAGGACAAGATCCCGGATGCCTTCACGGGAAAAGGGGATCTTCTGGTGTTTTACCCCCTTGAGCCATACGGAAAGGCGCGTCACCAGCCCATAGACAAACACCAGCACAGCCAGGGCCGCCAAAACATAAAAAATCCAGACAGGTTCTATGTGCCAGTACGATGTGCGAAACGGTGTGCCAATCATCGAATACTCCTGTTTGGCTTTAGAACAAATGTGCAGGTAAAATAGCTACCGATCGATCGATCGGTTATCGGTCGATCGGTAGATAACATCTGTTCATATCTCTGTCAAGCATTTTTTATTTCTGATTGACTATTTTAATCAAAAAGATTGTTAGTGCGGAAGGGTGCCTTCATCGGCCCATGAAATGCGGAGGACACAATAATTCTTTAAAATAGCGGTGGTCTCATATTTGAGTGGTGAAGATGGGGTTGTAATTCCGGGGACACCATACTAAATCATAATTAATGCACCGGCTCTGCTGGTGAGAATTAAAAAGATTATACCGTTTCCTGCGAAAACAGAAACTACATTAGACAGGATCTACAGGATTTACAAGATCATTTACCCCTGCGCAGACTTTTCAATAACCCGCATTTCCTTCCATTTTCCACCGAGGAAGCGAAAGTAGAATACAATACCAAGAGTTATGACATACAGGGAAGCAAGTACCCAGGAGGCCATCAGACCGTATTC
>JAYEIR010000180.1:0-2469 GCA_034660135.1 Thermodesulfobacteriota bacterium | reverse complement strand
GGCTGCGTCGCCGTGAATCATACATGTTTATTTGTACATGTCGCTATTGACATCTCGAATAAGCGGTGTATAATTAGTGCCTGAACGAAAACCCCGTTCAAGCACAGTTTTGAGTTTTTGGTTTTGAGTTTTGGGTTAATTCAAACGATTTGAACTGATTATAAACCGATGAACGACGCTGGGCATTTCAAATTTCGAGGTTTTCGTTCAGGCACTAATTATGTCATGTCCATTAAAAATTCAAATGAATAAGGAGATGACTATGTTTAGTTTCCATGCAGGTTCTTTTTCTGATCTGGCAGACACCTCAACGGGAAGGGAATTGTGGCAATTCTTGAATACTGAAAAGGTACTCGTTCGTCTTGATACCACAACATTTCTTAAGCGTCCTGCTCTCGAAGGACTTCAGCCCGAACTATTAGAGAAATTCGGTAAAGAGATAAAACCGAATCGTTGGAAACAAATGATTGGTCGGATGGTTCGCCAAATAATGGAACATCGAGGCTATATCCTTGACCAAACCGGTGTAAGAACGCGTGTCGGGGAACTTTTTACTAGTGCGGCTCGGTATCGAAAAAACGCCTAACAAGCGAGGAATAATTATGCCTACAATTTCTATGTTTTATGGTATTCTGATTCTGATGTATTTCTACGACAACAAGAAGCACAGCATGCCCCATATTCATGCTGAATACGGTGAACACGTAGCCTCTATTGCAATTGAGGATGGTTCTGTTTTGGGTGGCAGTTTGCCGCCTGGAAAGATGAAATTGGTGCAAGCTTGGATAGAAATCCACAGAGAAGACTTGTTGGCTGACTGGAAATTGGCTATTGCAGGTGAACCTGTTTTTAAAATAGAACCATTGAAATGAGAGGTGATTAGTATGGATACCATAGTAAAAGCAGTTCCACTTGATAATTACCGAATTGATATCCTTGCAAGCAGTGGCATTTCAGGCACCTTCGATGTAAAACCATATTTAAACGGTAGTGCTTTCAAAGAACTTGAAAACAAATCTTATTTCCGTCTCGTTCGCCCTGCCCATCATGGCATTATGTGGCCCAATGAACAGGATTTTAGTTCTGATACCATCATCTGGGATATACAAAATGCCCAACCATCTAATTAGTGCCTGAACGAAAACCCCGTTCAAGCACAGTTTTGAGTTTTTGGTTTTGAGTTTTGGGTTAATTCAAACGATTTGAACTGATTATAAACCGATGAACGACGCTGGGCATTTCAAATTTCGAGGTTTTCGTTCAGGCACTAATTAATCTGACCGCAAAAACTCGGCGGCTTTACGAAGTTTATTGTTTCGCTCCAAATTCAGGAATGTTGGAATTATAACCCTTAACCGGCCCGAACATTTTAATACCTTCAGCACGGGAATGGCAACAGAGCTGGACTTCTCCCTTTGCCAATTGGATGATGATACAGACGTCAGAGTAGTCATCATACAGCTTACTTTCCTCACCCTTTTTTGCTCCCCAAGATCATTTTTTTGGACAGGTTTTCTTTGAATCTTTGTGTTCTTCTATCCGGGCTGCGGCCTGATAAGCCACGAAGGCTTGATCCCCAGTGCCATTAAGAAGGCCTTCTGGTCTGAATAAAGCGGTTTGCCCAGTCGGCGTTCATTGCCGACTTTGATCCCACTTTCCTCACCCTTTTTTGCTCTCCAAGATCATTTTCTTCGGACGAGTTTTCTTTGAATCTTCGTGTTTTCCTAACCGGGCTGTGGCCTGATGAACCACGAAAGATTGATTCCCAATGCCAGCAAAAAGGCCTCCTGGTCTGAATAAAGCGGTTTGCCCAGTCGGCGTTCGTTACCGATTTTGATGACCATAATTCCTCTAAATTTTGTTGTCATCATGAAGGACGTAGGCCGATCAGTGGGTTTGAGATCCCACCCCGGGAGTTTTTTCCCTGTCTGTTCCACGTACTGACGCATTGAACGTTCCATGAGCCGCCAAAGACACTCCTTGAAGTTGTATCAAAGTGCACATGCCGGCAGTTCAGTCCAAAGATTAATACCGCCCGCATGGAAATCTTTTTGAAAATTTTGACCGCGCCAACATCAAAGACCTTATCAAGAAAGCGCCCCACATTAACATCATTAAAGCTCTTGGCGTCTACCTCCTTGCCCAGTAACAGTTCAGTGTCTTGCTCCTGAAAAAAATGCTCCAATCGATACAAAGGATTTCTTCCAGATAAGGTGTCCAGCACCATTCCAAGGAAAAAAATTCCTGGTGCCAAATCCATTTGACTCGGAACAAGATGGTTTATCAGTTCAACTAGACCAAGCCTTTCTGCGTAGGCTTTCACTATGGGAAGATGTTTCACAGAATAGCTTTCAATACCTTCAAAATGTTCCAAATCACACCTCCTGCAAGATAGATATAGCTTTTATCTATGGCATAGCAGAAGGGAGGCTGAATGTCTAACAAATTTTTAAATAATTATGGAGAGTT
>JAYEIR010000179.1:0-12221 GCA_034660135.1 Thermodesulfobacteriota bacterium | reverse complement strand
TAGGCAATTTTCCGACCAGCTTTATTATCCTGACAGAGAAATCCAAAAATCTCTCCGCCAACTCTTCGTCTTTACGTCTCGTTTCCATATCTCTTCGTTTATTTGAGAATTCAGGAATTCAGCAATTCTGTATAATCTTCAGTAGTCAGGGGTAAGGGCACTACTGAAAATCCTAAAGATCTCGATTTGTTACGAACCCACCAATGATAAATGCCAAATGATAAATGATAGATGCTAAATGCTCAGCACCTCTTCTACATCAAGGATACCGATCAAGCTTTTTTCGGTCTTTAACACCCCTTTAAAGTACTTCCCCTGAACCCCGCCGATATTGGCCGGAGGCGGCTCCACATCATCCCAATCCGCTTGCACCACATCGCTGATTCGTTCGACAAGCAATCCGACATGTTCACCTCTTGAATTGACAACAATGTTCCGGCTGTCATCACCCGTCCCGGTCGAGGAAATCCCTAACTTCTTGCCAAGGTCTATGATGGTAACTATTAGACCTCGCAGGTTCAGGATACCAGTTATATATTCAGGTGCCCCTGGTACCGGGGTTATTTCAAAAAGCTTGTTGATTTCCTGTATCCCAAGAATATCCATGCCGCATAATGCCTCTCCCACATAAAAGGTGGCCAGTTCTACACTCTTACTGTTTGTCTTAGCTCCTGTCGTCAGAGACATTGTATATTTCCTCCCGTTCACAACTAACAACTACAACTTTACCTTCATGGACATCTTCTTCTTCTTCAACTGCTCGGCCAGCCTGCTCAGTTCTTCCGCACTCAGATTTACCTGTGAGCTGCTGTTTGATATCTCTTTGGAAGCCTGGTTCACCCCGGAGATATCCTGAGCGATATCCGCCGCTACGGTAGAGCTTTGAGCCACGTTCTCACTGATTTCCCGGATCCCTTGCGATGCCTGCGCCACATTAGTGGCAATCTCTTTTGTGGTCAGCGACTGTTCTTCTACTGCGGTGGCAATAGTAGAGACAATTTCGTTTACATCATTGATCACCTTTGAAATCTGTTCAATCCGTGAGACTGTTCCGCTGGTGGAATTTTGAATCCCTTCGATCCTGGTCTTTATTTCATCCGTGGCTTCGGCAGTCTGCTTGGCCAACTCCTTGATCTCATTGGCCACCACAGCAAAACCCTTTCCCGCCTCACCGGCACGAGCCGCCTCAATCGTGGCGTTTAAGGCAAGCAGGTTAGTCTGCTCTGAAATGCCGGTGATGGTCTCTGTGACTTTTCCTATTTCGCGGGCCGCATTGCCCAGTTCATCCACAGTATCTGAAGTGCTCCTTACTTCCAGGACGGCTTCATGTGTCATGGTACGGGCCTTTTCAGAGTTCCGGGCGATCTCGTTTACCGTGGCCGTAATCTCTTCCGCTGCGGTTGCGATCATGGTGATATTTGTGGATGCCTGTTCAGTGGCCGCAGCTATGGACGACATGCCGGAGCTCATTTCTTCCGCTGCAGTTGCAACCGTGTCGCACTTAACATAGGCCTGCTCCGTACTTGAAGACATCTGCCGGGAAACGGCGGAAAGCTCGATAGAAGAAGCGGACACCGTATTTACACTGGCGGCCATGTCTTTGAATATGGTGCCAAGTCTTGATACCACAGCGTTAAGAGATTGGGCCAGATCCCCCATCTCGTCTTTCCGGTCAATATCCAGGGTTTCGGAAAAATCGCCCTCTGAGATATTTTTTGCGAAATTGACACCCTCTGAGATTGGTCTGGTAATCGCACGGGAGATAAAAAAGCTCATGGCCGCAGCCACTAACACAGCTATACCGAGGATGAAAACAATCAACATTTCTCCGCGATTTGCCTCTGTATCCATGGCTTTTCGTGTCTTATCCAATATCTGGTCGGTATCCTTTATCACAGTCCGGGCCGTAGTTTCCAGGGCGCGAGTAACACCATCTAATTGGTTCAGCCCCTTTTCCCTTTGCGATATTAGATCATTATATCGTGCTATCAATTTTTTCAGGCCTGCATCTGCACCTGACCGATTTCCAATCTTTCCGATCTCATCCCTCCATTTCTCCATGTATGTCTTTTCGCCCCGGTGCAAGGGCTTATTACCATATATTAGAATATTCTTTTCCTGCCGGCGGGCATTTAAAAGGGCTATTATGGCCTTTTCAGATCCTTTTAAATTCTTGAGATACGCCTCAATGGCCCGGGCGGCGTCACGCATTTGATCATCCAGGCCATTACCTTCAACAACCAGCTCCTGAATCTCATGTCCAAGGCCGTCATACTGCTCCAATCCATTTAAGATGTTTTGTAGCCATGCCTGAAGCGCAGGATCATCAGTGGATCTCTGCCACTTTTTTGCCATTGCCTTAACGGATTGCACTGTATTATTCCAGGACTTGAAATTGTTTTCTTCCTTGCGAATTATGTAGTTTTTCTCCTGCCTCCTCATTTCAAGAGACTCATGTTTAATAACATTGGCTTCCGCGGCAATCTCTATCTCATCATTAATGTCATTGATGATCACATAACCGGCAATGCCCACAATAATTGCCAGGATGGTAAGAGCACCGAATCCAGATGCTATTTTTGCCCCTGTTTTCATATTTTTGAACATTTCTATTTCCTCCTTTTTGTGATCAATCACTCACAACTCGACCATTCCTCAAGAAATTACTAACACTTTCCATTAGCTTTTGCTTGTCTAATTTGATCTGATAGTCATCTATGCCCACCTGTTTGCCCTGCATTATTTCTTCTTCTCCTGCCAGTGTGGTCAGGGCGATGACAGGTAAATGCAGGTACCGCTCGTCCGCTCTAATTTTTTTTGTAAGATCAAAACCGTCAAGATTCGGCATTTCGAGGTCTGTAACTACCAGAGATATCTCGCCGGTATGTCTCTGAAGAAGGTCCCAGGCAATCTCTCCATCTTCCGCCTCAATGACATTGTATCCCTCATCATCCATAAACCCCTTCACCTGGTTGCGGAAAAACATGGAATCCTCGACAACAAGAATAACGGCAGCCTTTCCATCCGGTGACATGACAACTTCCCGTTCGGGAAACCACTCCGGGTTCAGGGTGTGGATGAGATCATGGATGTCCACAAGCAGTGTTGTTTGTTTGCCAATAAACACAGACCCCGTGATGCCAGGCTGTTTGAGGGTTACATCATCGACCTCGGTGGATACTTCCAGTCCGTCCACAGGACCCGTGGCCAGGAGGCCGATTTCTCTATCGGCAATGACAAAAACAATGGCCAAAAGATCTTCTTTGAGGGGCAAAGGTTTAACCTGGGCCGTTTCGTGAACCGCAAACAAGGGGAGACTCCGACCACGGTATTGAATAACCCTTCTCCCCCCAACATCTTCGATATCTGATGTTTTGATCTTCTCAATACGCACCACCTGGCTTATCGGCACGGCAAACTGTTCATCCTCATTCCCCCTGAAGACCAGCAACGAGAGCTTATCTTCCCTGGCACGAGCATCCGCCTCACCGGCTTCCCTGGCCACCTCAGCCGCCCTGTCAGAGCCTTCCACTGATGCCAGCCCGGCCGTTCCGGCAAGATTGACCACATCCAGTATAAGGGCCACCCGGCCATTACCCATAATAGTGGCGCCGGCGTATTCCTTGCAATCTTTTAGATGACGTCCTAAAGGCTTTATCACTATCTCCTCAGAATCCAGCAACCTGTCAACGACCAGCCCGTATCTCATTGCCCCGGAAGAAACCACCACAATGTTGATAGCGCTTGATGCGTGATAACGCCTGTCAAGTCCTTGGCGGTGATTGCCCGTGTCATGCTTAAAGGGGTCCGTGTTAATGACTTCGGGCTCATCGCTTTCACCTTCCGGAATTTGTGTAAGTTCCTGCATACCTTCGACAGGGTTTTCTTCAAAAAAAGGGCTTTTTCTGGATCTCCTGTCTGCAATATCTTTTCGTCGATCGCTTGCAGATATCTTCTCCGCTGGATGGAAGTATGTGGGTTCAATCCCGATCACGTCAGCCAGTCTTATAAGAGGAAGCAACTTACCGCGCAATCTCACCACCTCGGCATCCCCTACTCTCTCTATCCTGTCCTTGACCTCGTCAGCCGGTATCCTGAGGAGTTCTTCGAGATTGACTTGCGGGATGGCATATCTCTCTCCTTCGGTGATGATGATCTGGCTGGGAATGACGGCCAAGGTAAGGGGAAGCTTTATCCGGATCGTTGTCCCTTTTCCGGGCCGGGAGTCAATATCTATCTGCCCGCCCAATTTGTCCAGGTTGGTCTTTAGCACATCCATGCCCACGCCGCGACCGGAAACATCAGTCACCTTTTCAGCCATGGAAAAGCCGGGCAGCAGGATCAGATTAACCTTTTCTTTTGCCGGCATAATCCTGGCCTGATTTTCGTTTATCAGGCCTTTGGCCAGGGCCGCTGCTGCCAGCTTTTCAGGGTCTAGACCCCTTCCGTCGTCGGTAATCTCGATATTGACCTGTCCGCCCTTGTGATAGGCCTTTAGAATAATTTTGCCTTTTACGTCTTTATTCGCCTTTGCCCTCTCATCAGGGCTTTCTATGCCGTGATCAACCGAATTTCGAACCAGGTGAGTAAGTGGATCATTGATAGCCTCAATAATAGTTTTGTCTAATTCCACCTCTTTTCCTTCAAGAGTCAGTTCCACATTCTTGTTTAGATTCCCGGCGAGATCGCGCACCACACGGGGAAATTTGTCAAATACCTTTCGTATGGGTTGCATCCTGGTAAACATGACGGCCTCTTGCAACTCGGAGGTGATGAGGTCTACTTTCTGGGCAACTACTTCTGTGGCATGCTGATCCCCGTAGGATATGGCCTGAACGAGTTGGTTTCTGCTGAGGACAAGTTCTCCGGCCAGATTCATGAGTGAATCAAGGAGTCCCACTTTGACTCTCAGGCTGGTCTCGGGGGCTGTTGTCTTTGAGACGACCTGATCTTTCTTCAGGTCAACGGGTTTTTCCTCTGCCCCATCATCTATATCAGGAGGGGTTTGTAATTCCATGGGCTCGGGCTGGGGTCCTGGCTGCGGCATTGCGGGTTCCGTTGCTTCCGGTCCATCTTTTTCAAAGCCGGCCGGTTCAGAGATAGCTGTTACGGTCAGGTCTTCAGCAAGTTCAAAGATATATTTTTTGTCAATCTCAAGCAGTGCGTCAATATCTTCAGGCTCCAATACACAGGCAAACAGTACAACTACCGGGATCTCATCACCGGGACCGGTCGCTTCAGGACTACCACTAACGGCCCCTTGTGCCACAGTCTCTAAGATAGTGCCTGATTTTCCCATTTTGTTCAGGATATCCTGAGCGTTCTTGCCTTTCAGGTATTTATCATTAGCCGGATCAATCCTGACTAAGTAAACACATTTCCCTTCTTCCCTTACATTGGAGATGTTGCCTTCTCTCACAGATAAAACGAAATCTCCATCCGGGAATGAAATATCTATCATGCCTGAGGCAGGTTCATCCTGTTCTTGAACAAGCCCATCTTGGGTGATGGAGGTGAGGCCTTCGACATAATTAGATATGTCCGTATCGTTGCTTGTATTGACATTTTCTATAAGCTTTCTGAGGGCATCCGAGGCCATTAACAGAATGTTGATATTCTCCGGGTTCGGGATCAATTCCCGGCTTCGCACCATTCCGAGCACATTCTCCATCTTGTGGGCGAGTTCTTTGATATTGCCGAGCCCCATGAAACCCGCCCCTCCCTTGATGGAATGGGCCGCACGAAATACCTTGTTGACCAGCTCTTCATCCATGTCAGCTCCGGCCTTCTCAATGGCCAGCAGGTCATTTTCGATATCGGCTAAGTGCTCCAAGGATTCTTCAACAAAGACTTGCATGGTTTCATCATTTTGAGTGCTCATGAGCTTACACCTCTGGAAATTACGTAGATAAGTTCAAAAGGTTTATTGGCAGTTTAGCAAAGGTGATCTTAAATCAAACAACCTGCTGATAATATTGATAAATTCAGTGTAACAGCTCAATAATTAGCGGCATACGAGACAGGCACCGGGATCTCTTTCGCAACGTCCCCGTTTTCCGTTTCCACTCATCCACAAAATCCCAATTCTTCGAGGATAAAGTCATCCCAGTTTATGACGGTAATGTCATTTTGCAACTGTCGTCTGTTTTGCCTGTGTCCCAAAACATACGCCGGTACACCTGGATTATCTTCCATGAAACTCTTCAATCCCGCAAGTCTTTCCCTGGCAATGTTTTGAGATGATTTGATTTCCAGGGCACAGATCATGCGGTTTCCCGTACATAGGAGCACGTCCACTTCAGCCCCGTGGTTGGTTCGCCAGTAATAAAGCTGCAAATCCAGCCTTTTATAATGAATGAAAGCCATAAGCTGGCAGATCACAAACTGCTCAAAACGCCGCCCGAAAATCTTGGGATTTAGTTGATCCGTCAAGGTATGGGCAAGTGCATTGGTTATTCCGGTATCAAAAAAATAGTAACGTGGGTGTGAAACCAGCCTCCTTCGTTCACTCCTGGTCCAGGCAGGAAGTCTAAGAGCCAAAAAAGTATCTTCGAGAATCTGGTAATATTGTTGGACCGTTTTTACAGAGACTGTGCATTTTCTTGCAATATTATTGAAATTGACGGTTTCACCGTCATTCGCCGCAGCAATATCCAAAAACTGCGCAAAAGGTCCAATATTACGGACCAACCCCTCGGCCGCAACTTCTTCTGTTAGATAGGTCTCGGTATAAGATCTCAAAAACTCGTATGGGTCCTCTTCACGGGAACCCCATAATACAGGGAGGGTGCCTATTTTAAGTGCCTTATTAATATCAAATCGATCTCCGATTTCCGTAAAGGTCAAAGGAAACAGGTGGTAGGTATATGCCCTGCCGGCCAGAAGGTTCGCACCTCCTCTGCGCAATTTTCGGGCGCTGGAACCTGTCAGAATAAACCGGATTCCTTCGGATTCAATCAGTTCATGAACCTCATCTAAAAGAGCGGGAATTTTTTGTATTTCATCAATTATGCACAATGGGTTGTCATATCGTTTTCGATGCGACAGGATCTCCTCACGTACCCTCCCGGGATTCTTGGCGTAGTTCAAGAAATTCCTTTGGGGCAGAAGGTCGATGTAAAGGTCTTTGCCGGTGATCAAAGATTTGACAAAGGTACTTTTCCCGGTCTGGCGTGGCCCAAAGAGAAAATAGCTTTTTGATCTCGCGGGATTTATCTCTCTGCTAAACATGACCCCAAAAATGTACGGTATCTTTGGGGCCATGTCAAGTCTAAAGTTTAAATTGGTTAGACCTCTACAAAATTGGGTTTAAAGGTCATACGTCACACCTTGATCTGTGATAGAAGGAACTGGTATTTGTCCGTAATCTGATCTCCCTTTTTTCCTTGTCTGCCGCATCTATTCTTGGACATGCCTTCAGATCAGCTATTTTACAATTCAAGATTCCTGCAGCTTTATTCAATAGAGCATCATGGTCCTCATCCCCTATCAAACGATTCTGTTGTGGAATATCGCAGTGGGGTTTGTTTGACAGATTCTACGCGCAACTGCCTCACCATAACAACATCCTATCAAACAATGCATATTGACATCAGTCATTATAATCACAGATGACAGAAATTTGAAAACTGAAAAAATCCCTTTTGCAAAGGGGAAACATTTGACAAGATAACAGGATAGACATGATATAAATCCAGTTTACCCTGTTAAATTTCCCGGAGGGAACCCTATTTAACGGGGTTAATCAAAACCATATATCACAATCACGCGGCGGGATAATATGGAATATAAAGAAGTGACGGAAAAAAATTATCTGCTGTGCTTATCGTGTTTATACAGAGATCGTAAAATAGTTGAGTCGTTGAGATAGAAAATAAGCACGTTAAATCAGGATATTAGGGCTCCAATCGTATTAAGCGTCTTAACAACTCACCTACTGACCCACTTAGCGAGGTTTGTCAAGCGTAAGGTCAAAGATCTAAACTAAGAAAACTATCATGTTAATCCTGTCAAAAAACAGCTGAACTATAAGCATATGAGTTTTCAAATTTCTGGATGAAGGTGTGAACCCGAATATTTCCAAGTTCAGCTAATTTTTTTCTTTACGCTGGGTCAAAGATTCGCCTATATTTGTGACCGAGGAAGCATGCATATTTGTCCCTATTACCTTGGACGAATAGACCATTATATAAAATTAACCTTATGATGTGATGATTGGGAAAGGGCAACAAATTATGCTGAAGACCATGAGTGTAGGTGAATTCACACCAAAGGATGAAATAGAAAACAGGATTGAGCGCTTTAAGCGCAAGATGGAAGAAAATAATATAGCGTTTTCTATCATCTTACAGAATGTTGATCTGTTCTACTTCACAGGAACCTTACAGAAAGGCGTTCTTGTGATCCCAATTGATGGAGAACCTATATTTTTTGTCGAAAAAACCCTTAGCAGGGCAATCCAGGAGACCCCGCTTGAAGTAACTCCCATAAAGAAGGATAAAGATGTAGAAAACATATTAAGAAGAAAAAATATACTAAAAGGAACAGGCGGCATGGAGTTCGATGTATTGCCTGTTGCGGTCTTTGAAAGATGGAAGGGCATACTGGGTTTTGATAACCTGTCTGATGTTTCTTCGCTGATCAAAGCAACAAGGATTGTGAAAAGCCCATTTGAAATAGCCCAGATAATAAAATCAGGACAGGTTGTCTCGCATGTCTTTTCAAAGGCCAGAGATGTAATAAAGTTAGGGGCGAGAGAGGTTGACATTAGCGCGGCACTCGAAGCAGAAGGGAGGAAATACGGTCATCAGGGTTTCTTGAGGATGAGGGGGTTGAATCAGGAGATGATGAACATGTATGTTACACATGGCCACTCGGCCATCATACCATCCCATGGGGATGTCCCTATTTCCGGGGTTGGCGTAACGCATGCCATAGCCCAGGGGCCTTCGATAAATAGAATTGCCAGGGATATACCTGTGATAATAGACTACGGGGGTGGATATAACGGGTATGTCACTGATGAAACAAGGGTATTTGTAGTAGGCGAGCTAAATGAAATCTTCAAGAAGGCTTACAATACTGCAAGGGAGATCATCGAATATGCAATGGACTATGGCAGAGAAGGGATCAACGCTGTGGAGATATTTAATGGATCCCTGGACAGGGCAAAAAGGGCAGGAATGGAAGACTACTTCATGGGCTATGCTGAAGGCAAGGTGGGGTTCATAGGTCATGGAATTGGTCTTGAGATAAATGAGCTCCCGGTTATTACACCAAGGCATAATATTATCCTGAAAGAGGGGATGGTGTTTGCATTTGAGCCAAAATTTATCATTCCCGGCCAGGGCGCTATCGGCATAGAGGTAGATTTCATAGTCAGACAGGACAGACTTGAACGGGTAACCGATACATCAATCGATGTTGTATATATTTGAAGATAATCGTTCATGGGTTCAGGCTTTCTCATTTTGAGCCTCAGCAAAGAAGGGAGATTATTTGAGATGAAGGCAATGGTAATGAAAAATGTCTCTAATTTTCATGACAACAAAGCCCCCCTTGAATTGGTTGACCTACCGGACCCTGTGCCGGCTGATAACGAAGTGCTGGTCAAGATCTTGGCCTGTGGGGTCTGTCATACTGAACTGGATGAGATCGAGGGCAGGACACCACCCCCGAAGTTCCCTGTGGTTCTCGGGCATGAGGTTGTAGGCAGGGTGGAACAAACAGGCAAAAATGCCACACGGTTCAAGGCCGGAGACCGGGTGGGGATCGGGTGGATTTATTCTGCATGCGGAAAATGCAGCTTCTGCCTGTCAGGGAACGAAAATGTCTGCACTGAATTCATGGCCACAGGCAGGGATGTCAATGGAGGATATGCCCGGTATATGACCGTGCCGGAGCTGTTTGCCTACAGGATTCCCGATCTGTTTTCCGATTCGGAGGCTGCCCCTTTGTTATGTGCCGGGGCAATCGGCTACCGTTCCTTAAGATTGGCCAATATGGAAGACGGCCTGAACCTGGGCCTTACAGGGTTCGGTGCATCAGCACATCTGGTACTCAAAATGGTACGCCATAAATACCCCAACTCGAAGGTCTTCGTGTTTGCCAGGAGCGAAAAGGAACAGGACTTTGCCAGGGAACTCGGCGCGGTCTGGGCCGGTGACACAGGGGATGAACCACATGAAAAAATGCACTGCATCATCGATACCACACCCGCCTGGAAGCCCATCGTAGAGGCCCTGAAAAACCTGGAAAGCGGGGGCAGGCTGGTGATCAATGCAATCAGGAAAGAAGAAATTGACAAGGAATATCTTCTTAAACTGGACTATCCAGCTCACCTCTGGCTCGAAAAGGAGATAAAAAGCGTGGCTAATGTGGCCCGCAGAGATATCAGTGAATTTCTTGAACTGGCGTCAGAGATTCCCGTCAAGCCACAGTTTCAGGAATTTGCCCTGGAAGAAGCTAATCAGGCCCTTGTTGAATTAAAGGAGGGAAAGATCCGGGGAGCCAAGGTGTTGAGAATCGAGTAACCATCAATCCTGTGGGTCCTGGGATTTGTGAAAACCCCATTCTTGAAGTTGTTTTAGCATCCTTATCCTGTGACTTCCCGGCCAGTAGTACCGCCCGCATGAGGGACAAAACCTGATTTCGGCCATATTTTGATAAAATATATATTCAGGGACGTTTTCCCGGGCGCGGGTTTCTTCGGGCTTTTCCAGCAGGGCATTACACACCAGACACCTGGTAAACCAGGTTGACTGATCAGGAGTCAGGAGCACTGTTTGTCTCAGTTCGGCTATTTGTTCTCCAACATTATTGTCGTGGAGGAACACGGCGTTTGCATAGTGATCCGCCATATCCTTGTGGCGCGATAACAGACACCGGCCCTGTTTCACGAGTTGATCAATGACTCCCTGTCCGTAGTAGGTCTGGTAATGGGTGTCATAACCCAAGACCCTTAGCCATCTCGCCAGCTTACCTAACATGGAATCAGCCACAAACCGCAATTTTTTGTCTCCATGTAAAAGGGCCGCAGCAAAACGGCTTACTACCCCATTTATCCTGTTAAGGGTGATTGAAGCTGCCCTACTTAACGGCTTTCATAAACTGCTTAAGGAGTTCCAGTGTTTCCGGGTCCTGGAAAATGGCATGATTTTGAATGTCAGCGACCTGGTTCCGGAAAGACGTCACATCTGGCGTTTCATCAACGATCATGCCGTTTCTTTTCAAATTCTCAAGAAAATCGGCTATATTCTTGCGATTCCAGTGTCTCTGATATAAAGCTGCTTCCTGCATGCACTGCCGGATCAGTTTCCGGTCTGCTTCGGGAAGGCCTTCAAACCACTTCAGATTGGCCACGGCGATATGCGGGGAATAGACGTGCTTTGTCAGGGACAGATATTTCTGAGACTCGTAAAGCTTGTAGCTCCAGACCACGGAAAGTGGATTCTCCTGGCCATCAACGCTTTTTTCTTCCAGAGCCGTTACCACTCCGGGCCATCCCATGGAAACGGGAACGGCACCCAGCATTTTCCAGAGCTCTCTATGGACAGCCGATTCCATGACCCGGATCTTCAACCCGGCCACATCTTCCACCCGGTGCACTGAACGTCGGTTGTTCGTCAGATTGCGAAACCCGTTTTCCGCATATGCCAATCCCTTAAAGCCAGCCTTTTCCAGCCGCTTCAGCAGCTCCTGGCCCGGCGCCCCGTCGAGGACCAGGTCCACCTGATCGTAATTCGCAAAAAGGAATGGATAGTCCAGGACGTGCACATCGGGAAGAAAAGCGTCAAAAGGGGCAGAGGTGATGACGCCCATCTGCACTTCGTCCGCCTGGATCTTCTTTAAAATGTCCGTCTCCGTGCCCAGGGATGCCCCCTGGTACAATCTGACTTTATAGTTCGAACGGCTTTCCAGCAGTTTCCGGAATTCATCGGCGCAGATGCTCTGGGCCGATCCAGGCTTCGTCACCACCGCCAGTTTGATGATCTCTCCGGCCCAGGCGTGGCCCATCCCGAAGAAAAAGACCGTCAGGAAAACAAAAAACAGCAGTGCTTGGCGTGTTTTCATCATACCTCTCCTTTTTGCTGATATTTCCCCTGTTTGGCAATGATCTTCTGTTTGAGTCGGGTAGACGGGGTTCTCCCGACAGGTAAGTTGATGTTTGGTTTCTCCTTTATCCGCCTTGTTTTCCGGCGGTGCTGCAAAATTTCAACGAT
>JAYEIR010000178.1:0-12310 GCA_034660135.1 Thermodesulfobacteriota bacterium | reverse complement strand
TCAAGGGGCCAGGGTTCGAGTGAAAATGACCGAAAAACAAATACATACAGAAGAACCCCTGACTCTTGGAACCGTCTTTTTATATAGTCATACTTTGAAAATATTAAAGGGTAAGGGCAGAGAAGACGTAAGTGTTTATATCATATGTATCAAGCCGTTTTCATTCACTCGAATCCTTGACCCCTTGAATCCTCGAACCCTATTCTCCAACTAATTTGGAGAAGAGCCATATGAAGATGAGATGCGAAAATGGGAAGTTATTTTTAGGCGAGCCCTAAGCAGCCGGTTAATGATGAAGTGAACACCGGGCATTTTGAGAAATTACGAGAATTCTTGCAGGAGTTTTGAAATGAATGAAGAAGAAAAGGGATTTGAGATAAAAGACAAGAGGACTTTTGATGAAAAAGGTGATTTAAAGGATGAAGGTCTTCGACAGGAGGCAGGACAGAAAGAAGAACCTGTGGAAGAAGAACAAAAGGAGCGAACCGAGACGCCTCCATTGCCGGAAGTCAGTTTCACCTCTCTGATTTTCAGCCTCAGTTCCTCTGCGTTTTTTCATCTTGGTGAAGTCGATGATCCAGAGACAGGCGAAAGGAAAAAAGACCTGCCACTTGCAAAAAATGCCATTGACACCATAAACCTCTTGAACGAAAAGACCAAAGGAAACCTGACGGAAGAAGAACAAAAGTTCATAGACACGGTTCTGAGCGATCTGAAATGGCGGTATGTTAAGGCAGTGGAATAAATCGTGACTGAACGAAAAGGCCGTTCAGACACGATTTTGGATTTTGGATTACGGATTTTGGATTTTAAAAGAATATTATCTTAATGGCCTGAACTGAAAAATAAAACTCGAGGTTTTCGTTCAGGTATAAATATGTGACATTTCGATAATAGCTCATATAGAGATAATGGTTATAGTAATACGGGAGCATTATAATGGACATTAAGAATCAGTATAGGAAAAAAGCATACGTTATTGTATTGATGCTGTTTTGCCTGATTATTGGCCTTTCAGCAAGCATATTAATCTATCCGGTCATAGAAGCTCAGGCACAGAGAACCGGTTTTATGCCGGCTGCCCCCGGGTCTTTTTCACAGTTGGTCAAGGAAGCCAGGCAATCCGTCGTCAATATCAGCACCGTTAAGACCCTGAAGACCAGAGGACAAGCCCCGTTGCCCTTTGGCGGGCATCCTAACCCAAACGACCCATTGAAAGACTTCTTCGATCGCTTCTTCAGAGACCATCTACCCAAGGACTTCAAGCAGAAAAGCCTTGGGTCCGGATTTATTATCGATAAGGAAGGGTTTATTCTGACCAACAACCATGTGGTCGAGAAGACGGATGAAATCAGGGTTATACTGGCCGATGAAAAGGAATTCAAGGCCAAACTCATTGGCAGGGATCCCAAGACTGATCTGGCCCTGATTCGTATTGAAACTGATTTTCCATTGACACCTCTCCCCTTGGGAGACTCGGACAAGCTTGAGGTAGGCGACTGGGTCGTGGCTATTGGAAATCCTTTTGGTCTCGGTAATACGGTCACTGCCGGCATTGTCAGCGCCAAATACAGGCACATCGGGGCGAGCCAGTACGACAACTTTATCCAGACAGATGCCTCCATTAATCCCGGAAACAGCGGGGGGCCGCTTTTGAACACCGCAGGTGAGGTGACAGGAATCAATACGGCCATTTTCTCTCAAACCGGCGGAAGCATTGGCATTGGATTTGCTATTCCGATCAACATGGCAAAGGATCTTCTCGACCAGCTAAAAAGAGGTAAAGTGGTAAGGGGCTGGCTCGGGGTGATGATCCAGGACATTACACCCGGATTAGAGAAGAAGCTCAAGCTGGATGACAGAAGGGGTGCCCTGGTCGCAGACGTTACACCTGCAGGCCCTGCTGATAAGGCAGAAATCAAAAGAGGGGATGTGATTGTTTCCTTTGACGGAAAAGCTGTAAAGGAAATGAAGGACCTGCCCTATATTGTAGCATCCACCCCTGTTGGCAAGATTGTCACAGTGGAGGTCATACGAAAAGGCCAAAAAAAGAGCTTCAAAATCAAGGTCGGCGAGCTTGAGGAAGACAAAGCATCCCCGGAGCTTGCCCCACCGGAACCGGAGTTAGGCATGACAGTGGAGGAGATAACACCACAACTTGCAAAAAATTTCGGCCTGTCAGAAACGAGCGGCTTGATTGTTGTTGATGTTGAACTCAATTCACCGGCAGCGGAAGCCGGCCTCCGGCCCGGGGATATCATACTTGAGTTAGACGAGGTAATAGTAAAAAGTCCTGAGGAATTTTTCAAAAAGATCCGTGAGTACAAGGACGGGGATACTATACTTTTCCTGATCAAGCGAGGGATTTCGACGCTTTACCTGACCTTAAAAGTTGAGAAACAATAAACTCCTGATTGCAGTGCATGAGAAATCCGGCAAAGACCGGGGGGAGCTGAATTTGTGTATGAAGACCTACTCTCTGAATCGTCAAGCCGTGTTCAGGCGCCTGCGAAACTCAATATTCGCCTTAAGGTGACGGGGCGGCGACCTGACGGATACCATGAACTTGTTTCGATCATGGTGCCTGTCACCTTATTTGACCACCTTGAACTAACAGTAATCCCCCAGCGCCGGATCACCCTTACCTGCCAGGGCCTCTTTCCGGTACCCGCCAATACAGACAACCTCGCCTACAGGGCGGCCGCAGCGTTTTTCTCTCTGACTAATATCAGGCCGGGTTTATCAATAAGGCTTGCCAAAAATATTCCTGTTGCAGCAGGTCTTGGAGGCGGCAGCAGCGATGCGTCCTCGACTCTCATGGGTCTGAACAGGATGTGGTCTAATCCCCTTACTTCTCAACAACTTGCGGAACTGGCGGTTGGTCTTGGGGCGGACGTACCTTTCTTTTTGAAAAGCAGGCCATGCATAGCCACCGGCATAGGTGAGGTCTTGGAACCTATTTCAAATTGGCCACAATTCCGATATGTTATAGTCACACCTGATTTGCATGTTTCAACATCCTGGGTCTATGAGAATGTTAAAATAGGGTTGACAGATAATGAATATGAGAGTATAATTAAAATTTTAGGAAAAGAGTCTCCTGATCTAACTAAAATACTCGAAAACGATCTGGAAGCAGTCACTTCCTCTCATTTTCCTGTCATACATACTATCAAAAAAGCCTTAATGGATGCGGGGGCAGAGGGCGTTCTGATGTCAGGGAGCGGACCCAGCGTCTTTGGTATTTTCAGATCAAAGGACACCTCCCTCGCGGCAAAAAGACAACTCTCCTCCCAGAATCTTGGGCATGTCTTTGAAGCAGAAGACACGAGGTAGTGTCCATCCAGAAATGAGATAGTTTTCGCAAGGTCAAGAAAGATGAGGATTTTAACCACAGGAATATGTTGAATATTTCGAGGATTAAAATCCGAATCTGACCCCAGTACCATTTTCCGAAGCTACGGGGCAAGCGCAGAGATTGCGGAAAATAGCCATTTATGGATGGACACGGGGCAACCAGGCCTATTTGCGGTGATTAGATGGGGTGTCGTCAAGCGGTAAGACACGGGCTTTTGGAGCCCGCATTCGGAGGTTCGAATCCTCCCACCCCAGCCACTATAGAAGCTAAAAGGGGACAGTCTTGTTTTTTGGCATTCCTGGTGGTCAATGATAAGAAATAAAAAATAAATCTGCCCCCCTTTTTACGGCGCACTTTACACTTAGAGGAATCGGAAATGAAACTTTTTGGTGGTACATCTAACCCTGCTTTGACGCTTGAGGTATGTCGTTACATTGGCATAGAGCCAGGCAAGATTACTACCAAGACCTTTAGCGATGGAGAAACCCAGATCGAGATAGGAGAGAATGTCAGGGGAAGAGATATATTTATTTTGCAGTCCACTTCCATGCCGGTTAACAACAACCTAATGGAGCTTCTGATTACCATGGATGCCTTCAGAAGGGCTTCAGCCAAACGGATGACGGCAGTGATCCCTTACTACGGTTATGGCCGTCAAGATCGAAAGGTAAAGCCAAGGGTTCCGATCAGCGCCAAGCTCGTTGCCGACCTGATTACTGTTGCAGGTGCCAACAGGGTTGTATCAATGGATCTGCATGCAGGTCAGATACAGGGATACTTCAACATACCTGTTGACAATATTTTTGCCGCCCCGGTCTTGCTGAAATATATTCAAAATAACTCGAAGGATAATCTGATCGTAGTGTCGCCGGACGCCGGAGGCGTGGAAAGGGCACGGGCCTTTGCCAAGCGGCTTGACTCGTCCCTCGCTATTATTGACAAGAGGCGAGAAAACCCCAATGTCTCCGAGGTCATGAACATTATCGGGGAGGTTGAAGGAAAAACCGCGGTTATCCTTGATGATATGGTCGATACTGCGGGCACGTTGACCCAGGCGGCAATGGCACTCAAAGACAGAGGCGCCACAGGAATTTATGCCTGTTGCACCCACGCCGTCTTATCAGGTCCGGCCATTGAGAGGATCGAGGCGTCACCCATTGACAGACTGCTCGTGACCAATACGATTCACCCTAATGAAAACGTATCGGCTTGCGAGAAGATCACGGTCTTGTCCATAGCAGAGCTCCTGGGGGAAACCATAAAAAGGATACACAACTCCACTTCTGTCAGCACGCTGTTCGTTTAGAAGAAAGCCCGATAGATATTTTTTGTTTAAGATTTTGCTAATACCGGAGGTGACAAATGAAGCAATTAGTACTTACTGCCCGAGTAAGAGAAAACAAGGGAAAAGGGGCAGCAAGAAAACTTAGAAGAAATAATCAAATCCCTGCTATCTTTTATGGTCCTGAGAGCAAACCTGTTATGTTAGTTGTGGATTACCCGGAGCTGAAGCATATCATAAAGCAAGGCACCGGCGAAAACATGATCCTTGACTTAGAGATTCAATCGGATAGTGCTACTGATACCAAAAAAGTGACGATAAAAGACCTTCTGTTTGATCCTGTCAAGGATACTTTCCTTCATGCCGACTTCTACGAGATATCCATGGATAGAGAAATTACACTTCCTGTCTCCATCCATTTGATAAACACACCGATAGGTGTGACGAATGGAGGAATTCTCCAGCATATCAGAAGAGAACTAACAATTTCGTGCCTGCCAGATAAGTTGGTTAATTTCCTCGAGATAGATGTATCTGGTTTGGATATTGGCGACTCCGTCCATATAAGAGACATTGAACTGCCGGATGGGATTACATCGACGGAAGATACACATCTGACAGTAGCAGTACTTGCGGCACCTACGGTAAAAGAGGAAGAAGAGGAAGCTGAAGCCATAGAAGAAGGGATTGAGGAGGCTGAGGAGAGCGAGTCGGCAGCCGAAAGCGCGGGAGAGTAAAGAATTCACGCCCAAAGCACGTGGATTTCTGGAACAAAGAAAAGTGTACCTTATAGCAGGCTTAGGGAATCCCGGACCAAAATACAGAGATACAAGGCATAACATAGGTTTTAAAGTCATTGAAATGTGGAGCCGGGAACTGGGGGTACGTCTTACAGGCCGTAAGTTTCAGTCAAGAAATACCCGTACGAATTTTCAGGGAAAAAGCCTTATGCTTCTTTGCCCCTCTACCTTCATGAATCAGAGCGGTAAGTCGCTCATGGCCTGTGTCAATTATTATGATCTGGAAATTAGAAAGGTCCTGATCATCCACGATGACCTTGACCTGCCCGTTGGAAGGATAAAGGTAGTCAAGAACGGTGGTGCCGGAGGGCACAAGGGCGTGCTATCGGTCACTGACTACCTTCAGAGCACAGCTTTTTCCCGGGTGAAAATCGGCATAGGACGTCCGCATCATAAAGAGGCTGTTGAAAACTATGTCCTGTCCCCATTCAACAGGCAAGAAAAAAACATCATTAAAGAAGTAAGCCAAATGGCGGTTGAGGCATGTAAGCTGTTTGTTTCAGAAGGCATTCAACCGGCAATGAATCAGATCAACTGCCAGGACCTGGCATCTTCTTATGTGTGATGGATGTCTGAATGTTCGCCAAACTAAGTGGCTTTAAACGGACGGTACCGATAAGTTCTAAATCCAGTTCCGGTTCGCCGGGCAACCTGCCTGTCGCTGTGAGCCTGTTCAACGCGATCGGGAGATTGCGGTTGGGTCCTTTTCTGGATAGGAGCTGATTAATCTGAACCTCGATAACTCTTTTGATTTCGTCTCATGGGGGGCAAATGTATAAGGTAGGTGATTTGGCTGTTTATCCTTCGCATGGTGTTGGAGTGATAGAGAAAATAGAAAGTCAAGAAATCTCCGGCTGCCAGCAGGATTTCTATGTCATGCGAATTCTTGATAATGACATGATCATAATGATCCCTACCAATAATGTTGATAATGTAGGGTTGAGAGATATTATATCTCAAGCTGATGTTCCAAAGCTCTACTCCGTACTGAAAAAAACGGATGTCATTATTGACAACCAGACTTGGAATCGCCGGTACAGAGAATACATGGATAAGATAAAGACCGGTTCGATCTTTGAAGTGGCAGAGGTCTACCGTGACCTTTTGATACTAAAGATTGACAAAGATCTCTCTTTCGGCGAAAGAAAGATGCTGGATACAGCGAGAAACCTTTTAGTCAAGGAAATATCTCTTGCCAAAAAAGTTCGTGAAGAGGAAACAGAAAAAGACCTTGACAGTATTTTTTCCTGATGAATTTCCGAGTTCAAAGATCCATATCTTTTATTGCAAATTGTGCATGATGAGTCGTGTCCGGAATGGACGGTAAATTAGAGAAGACCCTTTTTTATAGCGGCCCTGACGAAGGGAAACAAGTCCGTTTAGATGTTTTCGTATCATGTTCTTCCATTGGCCTGTCGCGATCAAGGATACAGGCACTCATAAAGAGCGGGGATATAAAGTTAAACAACTGCCTTTCGAGGCCAAGCAATAAATTAAAGCCAGGGGATAAAATCACTATTTCGATCCCTCCTCCCTCTACCAGCATTCTTAAAGCTGAATCTGTTGATTTCAACATTATCCACGAAGACAACGCCCTAATTGTCTTGAATAAGCCTGCCGGTCTTGTTGTTCACCCGGCTCCGGGTCATGATGCAGGAACGCTGGTTCATGGTCTTCTTCAACATTGTCAGGATCTTTCAGGAATCGGCGGCATACTAAGACCCGGCATTGTTCACCGGCTCGACAAGGATACCTCAGGCCTTATGGTCGTTGCAAAGAACGATCATGCTCATACATTCCTATCCAAGCAGTTCAAAAACGGTGTAGTGAAAAAGCAATACATCGCTCTGGTGCATGGCCAGCTCAAAAGAGATAGAGGCACAATTGACCTGCCCGTCGCCCGTCATTCAACAAAGAGAAAGCAGATGTCAGTTGCTCTCTCTGCCGGAAGGAGGGCTCTGACCTTTTGGGAAAAGATTCAAGAATTTGACAGCGGTTTTTCTTTGCTCTCTGTCTCTCTAAAGACAGGGCGTACACACCAGATTCGTGTACATCTTTCTTATATAGGGCACCCTGTTGTGGCAGATACAGTTTATGGGTATGGTCGTAAGTGGTGGAAAAAGCATGCGCTTCGCCAAACAGGAATGTTACCTTACATAGAAAGGCAGATGCTCCACTCAAGAAGGTTGGGATTTATCCACCCTGATCAGGAGCGATACTTGGAATTCGAAGCCCCCCTTCCGGACGATATGGAACAAATGGTGCATGCACTAAAGCTTCTGGATTTACAGGTTTGAAACGAATAAAGTAACTGGTCAGATTATTAGTCTGAGTTACGAATAAATAGCTTGACATAAGCAGAAAAGCGACTATACTTATCAAAGTTGGAATGTTTTCCTTCCTATTGGAGGATTTGTATCGCCACATATCTTAAGCAAAGAAATTTCATATCTGACCTGCTTAGTTACCTTTTTTAAGTCACTTAAAGGATCTTCAATGTAAGCTTTATTGCCCAGGGCATGACATTATCAATGTCTTTTAGCTCTTGCCTATGTGGGTAGCCTGTGTTGTCCTTTGATAAAATCCGGTCTTGCTTTTTTCTGAAGCTAACTAAAAGAGAATGCCGTAGTGACGAAACAATGTTCCAATATCCCACACGGACCATAAAGCCAATATTGGCGTCAGCAATATAGCTCCTGAGTGGGTGCACAGTAAACAGCTCAAGTTTTGATCTCTTTGCTTGTTGCCGAGCAGCTTGCCCACGATATTGAAAAACTTAACCTGTTTCAAATGGAGATAAGCATGAATCTTGTGGAACTTAAAAAGATGAAAATCAACGAACTCGCGGACATGGGTAAGAAGTCTCGCATTGAGGGCGCAACAGGGATGCGCAAGCAGGATCTTATTTTCGCTTTATTGCAAGCACATTCTGAGCGAAACGGTCTGATATACGGTGAAGGCGTGTTGGAGATCCTGCCTGACGGATTCGGTTTCCTCAGGGCTCCTGACGCAAATTACCTTCCAGGACCTGATGATATCTATATCTCTCCATCGCAAATTCGCCGCTTCAATCTGAGAAAAGGGGACACAATTGCCGGCCAAATTCGACCTCCTAAGGAGTCAGAGAGATACTTTGCCCTCCTCAAAGTGGAGAAGGTAAACCATGAGGATCCTGAGTTGGCCAGAGAAAAAATCCTGTTTGACAATCTCACGCCCCTTTACCCAAACGAAAGGCTCATACTTGAAACCACTCCGGACAATTATTCCGCAAGAATCCTGGACCTGATGACACCAATTGGCAAGGGCCAACGTGGTCTGATTGTCGCCCCTCCAAGGACAGGAAAGACCATGCTCCTGCAAAATATTGCCAATAGCGTTAGCTCTAATGACAAAAGTATTCATAAGATGGTCCTTCTCATAGATGAACGACCTGAAGAAGTAACCGACATGATTCGATCCGTTGATGCTGAAGTTATCAGTTCAACCTTTGATGAACCGCAACAGCGACATGTCCAGGTAGCTGAAATGGTTATTGAGAAGGCCAAGAGATTGGTAGAGCACAAGCTGGATGTCTTGATTCTTTTGGACAGCATTACCCGGCTGGCCCGCGCATATAATGCAACAGTGCCGCCCAGCGGAAAAATCCTTTCCGGAGGTGTGGATTCGAACGCACTGCAGAAACCCAAACGTTTTTTTGGCGCTGCAAGGAATATTGAAGAGGGGGGGAGTCTGACCATCATTGCAACTGCCCTTGTTGATACCGGGAGCAGGATGGACGAGGTCATATTTGAAGAGTTCAAAGGGACTGGAAATATGGAAATCCACCTTGATCGAAAACTGACAGACAGACGAGTCTTCCCGTCAATAGATATTAATCGTTCCGGTACGAGGAAAGAAGAGCTCCTGTTAGCAGAGTCAGATCTCAATCGTATCTGGATATTGCGTAAGCTGCTTGCGCCGCTTACACCGGTAGACAGTATGGAGTTTCTTCTTGAAAAAATAAAAGGAACAGAAGATAATAAACATTTTTTGGATTCCATGAGTGGATAACAAAAAGGGCTCTTCTCCAAATTAGTTGGAGAATAGGGTTCGAGGATTCAAGGGGTCAAGGATTCGAGTGAATGAAAACGGCTTGATACAGATGATATAAACACTTACGTCTTCTCTGCCCTTACCCTTTAATATTTTCAAAGTATGACTACATAAAAAGACGGTTCCAAGAGTCAGGGATTCTTCTGTATGTATTTGTTTTTCAGTCATTTTCACTCGAACCCTGACTCCTTGAATCCTTGAACCCTGATCAATCGGCCAACTCTTTGGGAGATGATCCGCAAAAAGTATTGTTAAAAGGAGAAAAGGACAAAATGAAGAAAGGCATTCACCCTGAATATCATAAGACTACCGTGCGCTGTGCCTGCGGGAATGAATTCGAAACGAGTTCAACAGCCAAAGAAATAAATATTGAAACCTGTTCCAAATGCCACCCTTTCTTTACAGGCAAACAGAAACTGGTCGATTCTGCCGGCAGGGTGGAGCGCTTCAGAAGGAAATACGCAAAATTTGACAAGATCGCGGCCGAGCAGAAACCAGATGTCTAACAGGGACAAGCCGGAATATTGGATTGCGGATTGCGGATTTTAAATACAAAACATATTTCCATTTTGAGTACTAATTCGTGAATCCCTATCCCGGACAAGCGGGCCTACGGCTCGGAGAAAACCAAACAGGTTTCAAAAAATTGAACCTCTTTTAATACCGTCCCAAGGCCTTTGTGGAAGGGGCTTTCCGAAAATCGCAAAAAACTTTCTGCACATTTTGGAAATATATTTTTAAGGCACTAAAAGCCTTTAGCCTATCTACCTAAATCCAAAATCCAAAATCGTGCCTGAACAGGGTTTTCGTTCAGTCACTAAGTAGTGTCCAGTTGAACAACAAGACATACTGCAACACAAAAAACCCAATACGTCATTTACGACCACGTAGAGTATAGAGTCATGTTTGCCAATATCAAGGAAATTGAACATCGTTATTATGAGCTTGAAACCGAGCTGGGCCGTCCTGAGATTATCCAGGATCAACAAGTTTATCAAAGCCATATCAAAGAACATGGATTGTTGGCCCCCCTTATAATGTGCTTTCAAAAATATAAGGCTGTTCATGATGAGATTGAGAGCAGCTATTCTTTGCTGGAAGATCCGGATCAGGGAATAAGAAAACTGGCGAGGGAGGAAATTGAAGGGCTCCGTTCAGAGCTTGCCCGCCTCGAAAAAGAACTCCAGGTGCTTTTGCTCCCAAAGGATCCAAACGATGGAAAAAATATCCTCCTTGAGATAAGAGCTGGTACTGGTGGAGATGAAGCAGCACTCTTTGCAGCGGATCTGTTCAGGATGTACAGACGGTATGCTGAACTGAGGCGATGGAAGATGGAGATCCTCAGTGAAAACGTTACCGGCATAGGAGGACTCAAAGAGATTATTGTTCTTGTGCAGGGGAAAGATGTCTATAGCAGGCTCAAATATGAAAGCGGGGTTCATCGTGTCCAGAGGGTCCCGGAGACAGAGACCCAGGGCCGGATACATACTTCCGCCGTTACTGTGGCCGTGCTACCTGAAGCAGAAGAGGTGGATGTTGAAATCAATCCTGAAGACCTGCGTATTGACGTTTACCGCGCTTCAGGCTGTGGCGGCCAGCACGTAAACAAAACAGAGTCCGCTGTTCGTATTACCCACCTTCCTACGGGCCTCGTGGTCACTTGCCAGGATGAAAAATCGCAGCACAAGAATAAGTCCAAGGCCATGAAGGTCCTGCTATCCCGGCTCCTGGCGCTGCAACAGGCTGAACAACAATCAAAGATATCCGAGGAACGCAAGAACATGGTAGGCTCGGGAGACCGAAGTGAAAGGATTAAGACCTATAATTTTCCTCAGGGAAGAGTCTCCGACCATAGGATTGGCCTTACTCTATATAAACTTGAAGATATTCTCCAAGGGCAATTGGATCTGTTTATTGATCCTCTGATCGCGCATTTTCAGACTGAAGCGCTAAAGAAACATTCTGACAACTGACAATGGTGATCGGGTAATGCGGCCTACATCCTGGAAAATAAAAGACCTTCTGAAGGTCTCGGCCGACTACCTGAAAGAAAAAAATATAGAGAGTCCTCAACTTACAGCAGAAGTCCTCTTGGCCCACCAACTGAAACTCGACCGGATAGATCTTTATCTAAATTTTGATCAGCCCCTCTCAGAAAATGAGATCTCAGGATATCGGTCGCTTATTAAACGACGGCTCCGCCATGAACCCTTGCAGTATATTACCGGGGTCCAGGAATTCTGGTCAATAGACTTCATGGTAGGCCCGCAGGTGCTTGTCCCAAGGCCCGAAACCGAACTGCTCGTTGAACTGGCCATTAAACGAATCAACACCCCTTCAACACCACCAAAACATTCCCCGATAATATTAGACCTTGGTACCGGCTGCGGGGCCATAGCTGTATCTCTCGCCAAAGAACTCCGAACCGCTCAGGTCCTGGCAACGGACATATCTGCCGGTGCCCTTGATCTGGCCCGCCTCAATGCAAAAAAGCACAGTGTATCGGACCGGATCGAATTCATACAGGGAGACCTTTGGAAGCCATTGATAAAGCGGGGCATCAAGTTTGATCTGATTGTGTCCAATCCCCCATACGTTGCACATGAAGATTACGATAATCTTCCACCCGAAGTCCGGGATTATGAGCCGAGACAGGCCCTGGACGGCAATGGGGAGGGGATGTCCTATATCAAACAGATCATAACGGACGGACAGAATTTCATGAAACCCGGGGCATGGATGTTGATAGAGATGGCCCCTGAGCAGACAGAAGCGGCC
>JAYEIR010000177.1:0-12380 GCA_034660135.1 Thermodesulfobacteriota bacterium | reverse complement strand
CAGGTAACCATCGGCGCGAAATTTAGGTATTGTCGAATCCTGCGGCTCCATATGAACTCCTTGATGTCCGATAAACGCATTATAGCAGAAAAGACGGTAGATGCAACCCAAGCAAGTCCGTCGTGTCGGACATAACTTGTAGCTGCCGAACGTCTCCGTATCACCTGCGCCCAAAGCCAGTGAGGACTTGGCAAAAGAAAAGTTTTACACAAAATGATGCTGATGCGAAAAACGCCACGGCTTTGGGCGTCAGAGTGAATGCGATTGTTGGGTGATATTCTTTAGAAGAGTGTCATTCACCCATGCGTTAAGGCTTTTTCCGTTTGGCTCATCGCGGATTAACGTGATTTTCCCATTATTCGAAAAGATTTTCCCATTATTCGAAAATTAGCCCTTTATTTGCCTGCGACGCAGTGTGGTTATAACGAGTTGGACTTACAGTAATTTGACGGAGATGTCAGTTGTAGTTCCGCCTAATCCATAATGAACCGGAAAATCTTTCACGTTAATCCGCGATGAACCTTCCGTTTTTTCGTGCTTGGATGGCAATTGTTTTATGAAGTTCTGGATCTATACGGACGATGAATTTACCAGAATAAGGTTTTTCGGGATCTTCTCCTCTCTTAGCGCAGAATTCAAGATAATCTTCAACAGAATCATGAAATGCTTTCCGCAATTCTTCAACGGTTTCACCCTCAAAAGTGATTACGTCTCGCAAATTGATGATTTCTCCGTGAAAAATATTAGCCTCATCATCAAATTCAACTTTTGCAAAATATCCTTTATATTCCATTATGCTTTCACCCCCGCTTCCTGCAGGAATCTACTGACTGATTTTACGGCACCCTTGTTGGTAACACGCTTTGGATGTGGCCTATGAAATACAGCCCGAACCTCGTTGAGTGCAACCCGTACACACGAGCCTCTACCTTCTGAAATATCAGCACCGAGAGCAATATAGCATGGAAAATATTCCCTCTATTGTGATATTGATATATGAAAGATGGAAAAAGCCTTATTGACTTTTCCATATATTATATAATAGCGTTAATAGTATGGAAAATTCACATAAATTCCGACCGGATCCTGAACTCAGGCTCATGGATCAGGCTCGACAGGTCCTGCGGTATCACCACTACGCCTATCGCACTGAACAAACCTATTGCGATTGGATCACACGCTATATCCGGTACCATGATAGCGAATGGAGTCGGGCCGCGTTAACTTATTGAACATTATATCTTAATGTCCCAAAAATAGGTGTTTTCAGGGCCTATATCGTCTTTTTTGGCCCCAGAAATGAGCCCATAAGGAATAGAAGGCTCTCGCAGCTGATAGCCTTCTGCTGCTTCCAGATTCTTTCTTCCTTTTGCCATTACGCCCAACAAAAATTTCACTTCCTCAATGAATCCTTTGCTGCCAACAGCAATACTTTTCCCTTCCCCCTTCACATGTACGTGATCAAAAAGGCTCCGGTTGTACGGATCAGCAATGAAGATTTTACTCCCAACAGGAAAAACAGCTCCTGTCAGGAGATGGCTAAGCAGAGTTTGATGTGTTGGGCCATGGGGACCTCTGTAAAGAGGATTCAGAGGTTGAGGTTGTAAATTAATGGATGGTTACTGTTCAGTTTGTTAGGTTCGGGGGTTCAGGGTTGAGAGGTTAATAATAAGGAATCATATTGAAAATAATGGGTAAGTCAAGAAAAATCGCTCAATAGCCCCTGTCTGGGTGCGGACACGTTGTGGATCATCCGTCAGGATGGTTTTTTGGCGGCTTATTCTTGAAATTGTTCCCTGTACATGATAAAATGTTTATAGTAAAATTTTTGAAATTGCGGTGAGTATTGTCTTGGGACTAACGTCCCTTTTTAAGAAACAAAGAGGAGAAACAAAATGCACGAAAACACCATGGAACAAATTGATCGGATTATGAATCACCTCAATGAACTAAGAGGTTATCTTTGACTTGGATAAACAGCAAGAGGAAGCTGAGAAAATCGAAAGAATAATGTCAAAGTCCGACTTCTGGCAAAAAGATCAGGAAGAAACATCCCGGTTAAGCCGGCAACGGGCATTACTGCGCGAAAAGATCGACCAGTGGAATACATTCCACCAAAGAGCTGAGGATGCCAGGATCCTTTTTGAAATGGCCGTCGATGAACATGATGAGCCCATCCTGGACGAAGTGGATAAGGATGTAGATCGCCTTGAAAAAGACATTAAGGCCCTTGAATTATTAGCCCTGCTTGGAGAACCCGATGACAAACAAAATGCTATCATAGCCATCAATGCCGGCGCCGGTGGAACCGAGGCCCAGGACTGGGTTGAAATGCTGCTCAGGATGTTCACCCGCTGGAGCGAAAACAGGGGAATGGAGGTCAGGATCTTCGATTATCTCGCAGGTGAAGAAGCCGGTATTAAGAACATTACTTTCACCGTGATAGGCCCCTATGCCTACGGATATCTGAAATCAGAACACGGCGTTCATCGCATGGTCAGGATCTCTCCCTTTGATGCCACAGGCAGAAGACACACATCCTTTGCCTCCGTCTCCGTTCTCCCGGAAGTAAACACGGATATCAACATCGAAATCGATGACAAGGACCTCCGTGTTGATACTTTCAGGGCCAGCGGTCCTGGAGGCCAGCATGTGAACAAGACCAGTTCCGCTATCAGAATCACTCATTTCCCAACCGGAATTGTTGTCCAATGCCAAAATGAAAAATCCCAGCATCGCAACAGGGAAATGGCTATGAAAGTGCTGATGGCCAGGCTATACGAGCTTGAGAAAAGAAAACTGGAACAGAAAAAGGAAGAAATGCATAATTCCCAAAAAGATATTGCCTGGGGCAGCCAGATCAGATCATATGTGTTTAATCCTTACAGGCTGGTAAAGGATCACAGGACAAATGTGGAGGCAGGCAACTTAGAAAGCGTCATGGATGGAAATATCGATGTGTTTATAGACGCCTATTTGAGAATAAAGTAGCCTATCGAATCCTGAGCTATCCACCCTGGTATGCCAGATCAATACTTGCGATATATGATTTTATGCCAATGCAGATCCCTTCAGCAATCTCTTCCTGGTATTTTTTTGTAATCAGTCTCTTTCTCTCAGTATAGTTTGTCAGGAATCCCGCTTCAACAAGGATCGCGGGCATCTGGGCACCGATCAAGACATAGAAAGGGGCCTGCTTTACGCCTAAGTTTTTTACTCGCTTATACTTCTTCTTCACATGGGATGACATTCCCTTATGCACCTCATGAGCTAACCGGCTTGACTCATGGATCTTGGTATTCAACATGAGATCATTAAGAATGTTCTGGAGGTCGCTTATGTTCTTTTCAGATGTGGCATTTTCTCTTGCTGCCACCATAACAGCGTCCTTGTCCGTGGCCATATTGAGGAAATATGTCTCCAACCCCTGAATCCTCTTACTTCTATGAGCATTAACATGCAACGAGATAAACAGGTCGGCCTTCTTCATATTGGCTATGGCCGTTCTCCGTTCCAGGGATAGAAATACGTCTTTAGTCCTGGTCAGAAAGACCTCGCATCCGACCTCTTTCCTTAACTTTTCTGCCAGGATTTTTGCAATACTCAAGACAATATTCTTTTCTTTAAGGCCTCCGGGACGCAGACATCCTGGATCCTTACCACCATGCCCGGGATCAATCACGACCCTCTTGACATTCAACCCGAGCTGCCTGGCGAGCGATACCTTTTTTGGCAGAGACTCAGCTTTTCTTATCCCCTTTCTCACGGGCCTTTGCTTTGCAGTCGGCCCTATCTTGTCTCTATCGCCACTCTTCTTGAGCCTTCGGACATCCACTACGATCCTGAAAGGATCATAGAGGTGGAAGACATCATATTTCCCTATGCTTTCAATATCCAGGACAACCCGTACCGTATCTTTTGTATACTGACCTGTCCTTACACTTTGAAGCAAACCGCCCTTCATGGTTATGGTCCTGTCCATTTGAGACATGACATGACTATCGTGGAGGTCTATGTAAAGCCTTTGGGGTTTCTTGAGATCAATATCTTCCTTGAGAAGGTGCTTCTCATATTTCACAGGCGCATCCACGTCAATTACGACCCGCGTGTAATTGGGGGTTGACCAATGCCGGATATCTTTTACCGCAATTGATTTGGTTCCTGGAGAATCGTCAGTCTTTGAACGCTTCCCTTTATCCCCCTTGCTGAGAATCACGCTCATCTTGTCCAGCATCTTCTTGGCTCTATGCCGCATGTCGCCCGAGGGAAATTTTATGTCCACCTTCAAGAACTCGATATAGGCCTGGGACGGATCTTTCTTGTGCTTGTAGAAAATCTCGCCTATCCGATATTGGGCGTCATCTGCAAGACGATGACCCTTGTAATCATCCACCAGTCTCCTGTACAAGCGCAGTGAATTTTCCAGGTCTTTTGATCTGCCGGAGTATTTGTAGAGGCCGGAATAAAGCCTTGCCGAGTGATATAGGGCCCAGGCTGCCTGATCGCTTTTTGAATATCGGCTGTACACCTTTTCATAACGACGAATACATTTCAGCCAGTTGTGGCGATATTTTCTTTTCCCGGCAGAAGCATACAGACTCCTGCGACACTTATCAGCCCGTTCAAGGAGTAGGACCGGATCCCTGGTAGTCTTGCATATCGCTTCCGACCCATCCATGCAGCAAATAAACAAAGAGATCAGCAATAAAATGTAATGGAATTTTCTTTTCATGTACTACCTAATGCCTGAACGAAAATCCTGTTCAGGCACGATTTTGGATTTTGGATTTTAGATTTTGGATTAATGGAATCAATCCCAACTCAGTAAAACCTCATGATTGATGTTGCATTCGTTTTCATTTCGAGGTTTTCGTTCAGAGACTGCCTAAGTGCCCAAGGTCATGCACTGGAGCTCACGTATTTTTTTAGTTTATCAATTTCTATCAATGCCTCCAGAGGGGTCATTGAGGAAACGTCCATCCCCTGGATCCATTCCTGCAGCTTTCCATCCTGTGAACCGAACAGATTAAGTTGTATGGCATCATCACTCTTCTTGGAAAACGTATGAGCCAGACGAGGCATGCCAGTCTCATCAAACTCCGCTCCCTGAAGGTTATCCAGGATTTCCCCGGCCCTTCTCAAGATATCCTCGGGCACACCGGCAATCCGGGCGACCTGTATGCCATAGCTCCGGCTCGTTCCCCCTGAAACGAGCTTTCTCAAAAATATGATCTTATCATTCCATTCCCGGACCGCAATATTGAAATTCTTCACCCTGTATTTAGTAGTCACCAATTCCGTCAATTCATGATAATGAGTCGCAAAAAGGGTCCGAACTCCCTCCCCATCCATATCGTGTAAGGCCTCTGCCACGGCCCACGCTATGCTTAAACCATCATATGTGCTTGTCCCACGACCAATCTCATCCAAAATGACCAGACTTCTCGGTGTGGCATGCCGTAGGATGTTCGCCGTTTCATTCATTTCCACCATAAAGGTACTCTGACCCTTAGCCAAGTCATCCGAAGCGCCGACCCGGGTAAAAATTCGATCCACAATCCCAATAACCGCCTTTGAGGCAGGAACAAAACTCCCCATCTGCGCCATCAGGACCGTGAGAGCGGTTTGCCGAAGGATTGTGGATTTGCCCGCCATATTGGGCCCGGTAATGATTAGCATCTGCTGGTCCGCTGAATCCAGGTGGACATCATTTGGCACAAAGTCCTCATCCTTCATAGTTTGTTCGATAACCGGGTGTCTGCCATCCTTGATGTCTATCTCAGTATTGTCGCTCACTTCAGGACAGATGTAATCCTGTATTTCAGCAGTCTCGGCCAATCCGGCAATGACATCAATTTGTGAAATAAGCTCTGCGGTTTCTTTGATGCGTTGATTCTCACATGCTACGGTCATACGTATCCGCTCAAAAATCTCAGATTCCAGGCGCACACGTTTCTCTTCAGCGCTCAGGATCTGTTCTTCCATTGTTTTCAATGGTTCGGTCACATAACGTTCTCCATTAACCAGTGTCTGCTTTCTTATATAGTCGGGAGGCACGAGACCGAGATTGGCCTTTGAGATTTCAATATAGTACCCATAGATTTTGTTAAACCCCACCTTCAGTCTCGATATTCCGGTCCTCTCCTGCTCAGAAGCGGCGAAGTCAGCTATCCAGGTCTTTCCGTCACGACTCAAGGAGACCAGCTTGTCCAGATCACCATCATATCCTTCTTTGATAATCCCACCTTCTTTTATTGAAACCGGTGGATCTTCATGGATTGTCTTATCTATAAGGGCAGCTATATCCTCAAGGGTGTCCAATTCAAGAGACATCTCGGACAGGAGTGTGCTTGTGGAATCACCCAAAGCATTCTTTATAAACGGGAGTCTCAAAATCGAGGCTTTAACAGCCAACAAATCCCTTGCATTGGCCCTTTTCAAGGCAATGCGCCCGTTCAAACGTTCCAGGTCATAGATCTGTTCAAGCTCCTCTTTGATCTTGTCTCTGATACCGGCATCATCTTTGAACCATGCCACCGCTGCCAGCCGCTTACGGATTTTGTCGGGATCAATAAGGGGATGTGTGATCCACTTTTTCAGCAGGCGACTGCCCATAGGTGTGACGGTCCTGTCAAGGACATGAAACAGCGATCCTTTTGTTGACTGCCGGCGCATTGTCTTCAAGAGTTCCAGGTGGATACTGGTAGCCTCATCCAGGAACATGAAATCACCAATGCGGTAACTCACTATTTCCTTAATATGCGGGGGGGTTATCTTCTGTGTATCCTGAAGGTAGTGAACCAGGGCAGCGGCCGCAATAACTCCCTGCGGCATATCCTCACACCCAAAGCCTGCCAGGGACCTCACCCCGAGTTGCTCTTTCAAAACCAGCTCTGACTTACCGGGATCAAAGGAATTATTCCCCATTATTTCAATCCGGTAGGCGGACAGCTCTTTTCGCCCTGTTAGGTTCCCCTCTTCCAGTACCAGGATTTCGGCAGGATCTATTCTTGCCAATTGGTCCAAAAGCTGGGCAAAGGACGGGACTTCGGTAACCTGAAATTCGCCTGTCGACAGATCTAAGTGGGCCAATCCGAACATTTGATCCTCGCCCGTTTTGCCTGACCCCACATGACAAGTACCTGAGGATATCGCGGCCATAAAAAGGTTGCTTTTATCGTCCACATCGCCTTCATCCACGATCGAACCGGCAGTAACAACCCTGACCACCTCCCTTTTCACAATTCCCTTGGTTGATTTTGGATCTTCGGTCTGTTCGCAAATAGCGACCTTCCAACCGCTGTCTACCAGCTTGCGGATATATGATTTGGAGGCATGGTGGGGTATACCGCACATGGGGACCTTCTCATCGTTAAAAGTCCCCCGTGAGGTAAGAGTAATACCAAGGATTTTCGACGCAGTCCGGGCATCTTCAAAAAACATCTCGTAAAAATCACCCATGCGGAAAAACAGAATGGCATCAGGATATCCTCTCTTGATCCCGATAAATTGCCTCAGCATAGGCGTCAACTGGGTTATGACTGCGTTACTGGTTTTATTCATTAAGCTTTCTTTTCAACAACGTGAAAAAATTTACGTTTTTTGCGATTGCTCAACATAAGAATAAAGCATTTAGGCAAAGGGCACGGGGCTAAAGGCGTAGTGAAAAATATAGGAAGGTATCTTGAACGAAATTGAACGTTTTTCAAAGGTCTCAACATGGCAAATTTTCCCAGCGTCTGCCGGAAACATCACCGGGATTCAGACAGAAACCCGGCAGACTCCACCAGGCCGATGGTATCCCAGTTCCTGCACTGTGGGCATTGCCACTGAAGCTCACTTGACTGGAACCCACACTGAGAACATTGAAACCTGAGATAGGGCATATTCACGTGCTCGACAATCTCCCCGTACTCAACCAGGGCATCTTTTTCTTTAGAGAGCGAAAGAAGTATCTCTCCTTTGAACCTCCTGGCCTCCCAAAAAGACGGTGCAATTTCCAGTACAGTAGCTATCTCCTCAAGTGCACCTTCAACATCATTTTCATTGTACATGTAGCGCGCCAATGCCATATGAGTAAAGGCATCAGAATCCGATTTGGCACATTCCTTCAAAAAATCCCCAACAGGCTTTAAGTCTTTCATCCTGGAATAGGCACCCTCAAGACGACTGTATGCAAGAAAAGTGAACCGGGGAGAGACTTCTACAACCTTTTTCCATATCGAGATTGCCTTTCTGTATTCCTGTTTGCCGAAGTAAAGATCCCCGAGATGAAGGTAAGCATCCACACATTCTGTATGGGCTGATATGGCCTTGTTATAAAAAGACTTCGCCTTTGTCAGGTCCCCCTTCTCCTGGTAAATTTTTCCAATCTCAACAAGCTGATGGGCAAGGATATTTTGGTGATCACCCTTTGCCAACTTCGCAATTTTCTGTCGTGTTCGAAATGCGTTTTCCCAGTCTTTCAACTCCTCATAGATCTTTTCAATCTCTTTTAGGGTCCTCACATTAGAAGTGTCAGCCTGCGCGACTCTCAAAAAAGTCTCCAGGGCCCGACTTAGAAAACCGCCCTTACGATAATCCAGGCCCAGATCAAAAAGTGCCTCGATCCTTATCTTCTCATCAATATTTTGCCTTAGTATGATACTCTGGCGAATGCGAATGGCTCTTTCTATGTCGCCCTTGGAGCGATACAGATTACCAAGGGCCACATAGGTTTCTATGGTCTCAGAGTTAAGCTGAACCGATTTGGTGAATTCTTCGATGGCATGATCGTGATCATTGGAGAGGATATATCGGATACCTTTAAAAAAAGCTTTGTCCCCATTGCTGGCAATCGATTTGACTTTGGCCTCCTTGACACCACGTACCCTGGCACCGATAATCAAACCGAGCCCAAAGCCGGCAATAATGCCTAACAGCAACATCTCGTTAGCAGGCACAAGGAACCATTGCCATAGCGATTCCAACATGAAATTCTTCCCCCGATATGTTTAATGCCTGAACGAAAACTCTGTTCAGGCACACCTCGCCTGATGACGGAGCCGATGGCGGGCAGGAAGCATCAAGCACCGTTTCGAGTCAAGCAAGTGAGTAGATTCGTCACAGTATCGTGACCATTTTGCGAACAATATTTTTTCTGGTACTATGCTGCGTCAGGACTCTGATCTGGGCTCATATCTTCAGCAGTCACAGGCAAATTTCTTAAGGAATTGAGTTCCCTGTCTTTTTCTCTGGTCTCCCTCGTAAGGATCTTGATGTGCTTCTTGAGGCGAAAACGTTCCGCTATACCGTACACACCCGTAAAGATAACCCCTATAAGGAACGTAACAATCGCTACAAGTGACAGAGGGATACCGGAGGAATCATAATTGACAAAGATGAAGTGCGCCTTAAACATAACAGGGGTTGCCAGGGCTTCGTAGTTTTGAACCGCCAGTATGACAACAACCAACAAAACCAGAATCACGATTATCCATCTTACATATTTCATCTGTCACCTCCAGGAATAATAAGTTAGAACTCTTGAAAATGCGGCAGGAGTTTGTGATAGGTCTCTTCGATGTGCTCGGAAATCACCCTCACATCCCCAAGGACACTCATATAATTTGTGTCACCATTCCAACGGGGTACAATGTGCAAGTGCATATGGTCCTCTATCCCGGCCCCCGCGGTTTTACCAAGATTTAGACCCACGTTAAAGCCTTCCGGATTCATGGCATTCTTTAATACCCCGATAGATCTTCTAACAATGATCAAAAGATCCAGCATCTCCTCATTGGATAAGGAGTCCATGTTCGGGACGTGCCTCAACGGTACCACGAGAAGGTGGGCATTATTATAAGGGAAACGATTCATCATGACCATAGTCAGTGGGCCTACATATAGAATTCGCCTTGCCTCATCCTCGTCTCGATTGTTTCCAGCACAGAATATGCAACCACCCCTACTCTTGTCAGAAAGGATATATTCCATTCTCCATGGTGCCCAAAGTACCTTCATATCTAACCCTCACAGCCTGATAATTTCACCGTGAATGCCATCATCTACTTCCAGAACGCCTATGGTATGCGTATTTGTAAAGCTGAAACCGGTCGCGGTTCCCGGATTAAACAAGAGCACACCCTCCCTAATATGATTTGCAGCCTTATGTGAATGCCCGTACACAATAGCGTCCACGTTACGAAACTGTGACCAGATGCGATCCTCGATACCGGCAGAAGATCCCCATCCATGTATAAGCCCCAATCGATAGGACCCGATTTTGATAATTTTCTTACTTGGAAGAAGATTCCTTACCTCAAACGGATCCATGTTCCCGTGGACCCCATGGAAATTCTTCCGGCTCAAGAAATCAACAATCTCCGGCGAAAGCACATCGCCTGCATGCAGGATAAGATCTTTGTCAGAAAGGTACTTGTCGTAGATCTCCTCAAATTTTTTGCTTACTCGACGCAGGTGTGTATCAGAGATAACCCCGATCCTTCTGATATTGTGAATTGCCGATTGCCGATTCAATATCTTTTCAGCACACATCCCGGGATCCTAAAACCCATATATATGGAAATTATCAGTTCGTTCAAGGCAGAATCATAATTTTGCTTAACATTATATTAACATCAAGGAAAAGACAAGATATAAGTATGATCAAAATCAGTGCCCCATGACAGGATAAAAGAGAACGAGAAAAATGCTGAGGTCAGATTCGGAAATCATTTGACTGCAAGGCATTTTTCCTGTATCTCAAGTCAAAATATCCGTATATCATCTATTTTTCCCTGCTATCAAATCAAGCATGAGGCAGATACAATGCCGATTTATGAATTCTATTGCCCCAAATGTCACATGATCTTCAATTTCTTCTCAAAATCGCCGAACACCGACAAGAGACCTTTGTGCCCCCGGTGCGAGCGAACAAAACTGGATCGCAAAATGTCCGTATTTTCAATGACTCGTGATCGAGGCGAAAACGAAGACATGCCTTTCCCTGACATAGATGAAGGCAAGATGGAAAGTGCAATGAATCTCCTCGCAAGAGAAGCTGAACATTTGGATGAAGATGACCCCATACAGGCTGCCGGCCTGATGCGTAAGCTGACGGACATGACAGGTCTGCATCTGGGTCCGGGAATGGAAGAGGCATTAGCAAGGATGGAGGCAGGAGAAAATCCTGAAGCAATCGAAAAAGAAATGGGAGATATATTTGAAGAAGAAGAGACGTTCGGGTCCAAGAAGAATTTAACCGGCGTCCGTAAATACCAACCCCCTGAAGTTGATGAAAAGCTCTATGATCTCTGACAGCGGCATCGGCTTGGACTGAAGAAATAACCGAGCCTAAGCTTGAATTAGATTCCAACCATTTCGATATCTCCCCATGCGGCCATATTGGGTCCAACGATGACAACACCTCCCACAATTCCGGGCATCCGGCTTGCCCAATCAGCCACCTTTCTCAGGTCGGATTCTTTCTTGACCCTGTTTCCAAGAGCAGTTGCAGCCCCGTCAGACAGGGTTGCTGAGGAAGATACAAGACACACCACATCTGCAATCCCCATGCTCATGGAATGGCCAACGGTCGCCGATGAAGAACACACCCCCGACGGCATATGTGTCTTTGGAATCAACAAACCAAATTTTCCGCTCAAGGGAGAGCTTCCTGCCAGGATTGAAACAGTCGCCGGCCTGTTGGTCTTGAGGAAAATGTCACCGCCATTCTCAACAATTACCTGATCCGTTTGCCTGAGCAGACCACGACCAACATACTGGGCGACAGCGCCGGCCACAGAGGCCATAGGACCGACACCAAGCCTTCTTGCAACATCAATCATTTCTCTGATTAGTGGCGGAGCATACGGATCATCTCGACACGGCAACAGGGACGTCGCGAATTCCGGGCGGGAGTCAATATACGTCTCAAGCTGATGCCTGCAGTCAAACACCAGATCTCCGGCATCTCTTTCCAGGTACCTGTCCGCGCAGATCCACAGATCGGTTTCTTTGACCGCCACATGAAAAGAAACAAGGCCTTTGGCGCTAACCCTTTTCCTGTAGATTCGCTCTATCTCAGGACCCATT
The DNA here is from genome assembly GCA_034660135.1 of Thermodesulfobacteriota bacterium. Classification (GTDB taxonomy): domain Bacteria; phylum Desulfobacterota; class DSM-4660; order Desulfatiglandales; family Desulfatiglandaceae; genus JAYEIR01. Next base: position 305 of record JAYEIR010000177.1, on the reverse strand, counting down.
CCTGACCCACAAAATATCCTATGCCCCCTTGCCGGGCAGAAACCAATGAGAGATGGTGATTGATCATAATTATTCTTGACACAGCTTCCAAACAGTAGTATAAATATTAAGTTTTATATATAGTATCTTGTAAACCATACTTAAGAATGAGGTGCAAAAAATGGCTTGTAACGGAAAGAAAACCAAAAGAATACGTGACAGGAAACATAGATCCAACAAGATCAATCTGAAAACTAATGCGAAACGTATCCAAAACAATACGGATGCCCTCAGGGCCCTGGCGTCCAAGGAACAAGCTTAGGAAC
>JAYEIR010000176.1:0-2535 GCA_034660135.1 Thermodesulfobacteriota bacterium | reverse complement strand
GGATCGATCAAGGGTAGACATTTTATCAAAACAAAAAGGGCATTCCCTCATAATTCGACGGAATGCCCTTTTTTAACTCATAGATATTAGTCTAAACCACAGTGACGTTTGCTGCGGCAGGACCTTTTTGACCCTGCTCTATGTCAAAGGTAACACGGTCGCCCTCATTAAGGGACTTAAAGCCTTCCGCATTGATTGCTGAATGGTGAACAAATACATCCGGTCCATCTTCCTGCTCAATAAATCCAAAGCCTTTTTGGTCGCTGAACCACTTCACAGTTCCATTAGCCATAGTGACATCCTCCTTTTAAAAAATTTTCATAGTTCTAAACTTCAGGCTGCCACTTTGAAAAATGGATCCTTCCTTTAGAACGTAATCAGCCTTCCAAACAAGGCCGAGCCTTTTATGATTTTGTTAATAAAAAACTATTTTGAAAAAAAGTCAAGCTAAATTATAATTAATCCACTGGCTCTGATGGTGATAATTAAAAAAGTTCTACCGTTTCCTGCGAAAATAGAAACAACATTAGACAGGATCATTTTGTAACTAAAGAACTGTATCATTCAGGCTACAGCCTTCAGGCTAATAACCTGACCAGTTACGTGCGGCATTTTAAAAGAGATCCCTCTGTCTTCTATACCGGTGAAAACTATAATTAGTGCCTGAACGAAAACCCTGTTCAGGTACTAATTAGAATTGCTGTTTGGAGGTGCTCGATGATTGACAATGCAAAGTTATTGAGCTATTTGAATCCTTGAAGGTAGAACTTGAGCTTGAGAGAATCATGATAAGGAGGAAAAATGCATAAACTGGTATTACTTCGCCATGGAGAGAGCATATGGAACAAGGAAAATCGCTTTACAGGATGGACCGATGTGGATTTATCAGAAAAAGGGAAAAAGGAAGCCCGGGAGTCCGGGCAGATGCTGAAAAAGGAGAATTTCAGCTTTGACGTTGCATTTACCTCTGTGCTGAAACGCGCGATCCGTACTCTCTGGATCACGCTTGATGAAATGGACCTCATGTGGATTCCGGTGTATCGAAGCTGGTGCCTGAACGAGCGCCATTACGGAGCACTCCAGGGCCTTGACAAAGCAGAAATTGCAAAGGAGCACGGCACGGAGCAGTTCATGATCTGGCGGCGGTCATATGATACCCCACCTCCCGCATTAGAAAAGACTGATGAACGGTATCCGGGCGATGACCCGCGCTATAGTGACCTGTCTGAAGAGGAACTTCCTTTGACAGAGTGTCTCAAGGATACTGTTGGACGATTTCTTCCATACTGGGAAGGAACAATAGAGACTGCAATCAGGTCGGGAAAACGTGTTATTATTGCTGCGCACGGTAATAGCCTGCGAGCCCTTGTAAAGCATCTTGACAATGTTTCAGACCAGGAAATTGTAAAACTTAACATTCCCACGGGTATCCCGCTCATTTATGAGCTTGATGACGATTTGAGGCCGATAAGGCATTATTATCTTGGTGATCCTGAGGCTGTGAAAGAGGCGATGCAGGCTGTGGCAAATCAAGGGAAAGTGAATAAATAGTGACTGAACGAAAACCTCAAGATGAAAACTAATACAACATCAATCATGATGTTTTAGTGAGTTGGGATTGATTCCATAAATCTAAAATCCAAAATCTAAAATCCAAAATCGTGCCTGAACAGGGTTTTCGTTCAGGCACTAAATAGTTGTTAATGTGGCAGATCTTTAATGATCCTCTCCCACAGAGCTGAAAGGCTTGAACCTGCCTGCCTCGCAGTGGTGATGATCTCTTCTATGGAGGTCTGTTTCATGCAATCAGGCAGGTTGACATTGGTAATGACTGCGATGGCCACGATCTTGAGCCCGCAATGAGCGGCAACAATTGCCTCTGAGACAGTGGACATGCCAACTGCATCAGCCCCCGTAATCCTCAGAAAACGTGTCTCTGCCGGTGTTTCAAGGCTCGGGCCGACAACGCCGGCATAAGCTCCCTGCCTGATCAAGATCCCGGATTCCAGTGATTTTTCTCTAACCAGCCTGATGAGATCCTGGTCATATACCCTGGTCATATCCGGAAAACGAGGCCCGAAAGAATCAAGATTCGGACCTGTCAACGGGTTGTCTCCGGTCAGGTTAATATGGTCTGTCACTATCATCAGGTCACCTGTCTCAAACTGAGGGTTGAGCCCGCCTGCCGCGCTTGATATCAGCAGATATTTTACCCCGAGCATAGCCATCACCCTGACAGGAAAAGTGATTTCCCTCGGTGTGTAACCCTCATAGATATGAAAACGGCCTTCCATGGCCACAATTGATCTGCCGGCCAGATTTCCGACAACCAGGGTCCCTTCGTGACCTTCAATAGTGGATATCGGAAAATGTGGTATTTCTTCATAAGGAAGACGAAAATCAACGGCCATTTTTTGTGTAAGGGGTCCCAAACCGGTTCCGGTAATCATGCCTATTTCTGGCAGCCCTGTCATTCTTGATGCCAGGAAGTCCCTGGCCTCTCTTATTTTTTCAAGCATCCAATATTTCCTTTTC
>JAYEIR010000175.1:0-39102 GCA_034660135.1 Thermodesulfobacteriota bacterium | reverse complement strand
GAAGATATGGTGAGGTCATGAAAGATAAGAAATTAGACAAGAACCTGTCTGATATGGCAATGGCATTTCGTGCCGAAGAAGCGTTAAAAAAAGCTGTAGCCCGTACAATTGCAGATCACAAACGCACCGGGGATCCAATTGTAATCTGGCGTGATGGCAAAGTTGTCAAGATCCCCGCTGATCAGATCGAAGTCTACGAACCTGCGGCTGAATATAGAAATTCCAAAGAAAAGGGCAAATAACCATGCCCTTTAACCTTGAACGAACCCGAAGACTACTCCGGAGTTTTGACTTCAAGACCCTCTTTATTGAAGAGTTAGGCTGGGATCATTACACCTCTACCCTTGACATTCCGGTTGACGGCCAGAACTTCATACTTGGCGCTATTGCAGAAAAGAGCGGCATGGTCGTCTTTCTGTGTGAACCGTCAAGTGACAAGTCAATTCCTGTTTGAAAGATAAAGGCATAATTGAGACTGTAAAATAGAATGGACACTGTTAATCTCGAGCAAAATGATTCTAATTATCCACTATCCTTGAAGAAACAATTAGGTGAAGACGCCCCAAAAGCCTTAACCGCCATCGGAAATATTGATATCCTTCGCTATAATTCAACAGGCCTTTTCTGCTCACAAAAATGTCCGGGCAACTTGATCCTGAAGACCTACGATCTCGCACAAATTTTCAGGCAGGCAGGCATGACGGTCATCGGAGGGTTTCATTCCCCTATGGAAAGAGAGTGCCTTTCAATTCTTTTGCGCGGCACACAACCGGTAATTTTCTGCCCTGCTAAGAATATCAACGGTATGCGAATCAAGAAAGAGCATAAGAAACCCCTTGAGGAGGGACGGTTGCTTTTCCTGTCCCCATTTGATGAAACTCAGCCCCGCATTTCCGCTAAGAGAGCCCATTACCGCAATCTGTTTGTTGCAGCCATGTCTGCTGCAGTTTTCATAACCCATGCCGAACCATCCAGCAAAACCGAAGAACTCTGCCGGCAGATTATCTCCTGGCAAAAACCGATTTATACCTTTAGCAGTGATTACAACCAAAACCTTATTGAAATGGGAGTACGCCCTGTAAACATGGACAATATTTCCGAGTGGGCAAATATATTAGAGACATATAGCAAATAACAGCCAATGAGGATGGCATTTTGCTAACCAGGAATAAGGAGCGGGGGCTTGGACATGCCTGGTATTTTAAAAAAACAGATTCAGGAGCGATACGAAAAATGGGAGAACTAAAAAGAACGATATTTGGATGATCACTCTTTCGATCCCGATGAATGGGCGGACGTCCTTAAATAGTAAAATAACTTGACATCGCTTCTGCTGATAACTCCGCGGTAAAGGAGGACATCCTACAACTGTGTAGGCCTGACGCCTATTGGTTCATAGAAAGAATATGATAAGCAGCCCACGGTGGTCTTTGCCGGCTGCCCCTGAAAGCTAAAAGACAAAACGGCTTTAAAGTCGAGGAGACCTCGCCCGAATGAATAAAACACAGCTCAGCTTCAAGGAAAGCAGACAAATTTTAGATAAATATGGAATCCCTCTTCCTGGAACACTTGTCGCTGAACCGGGGGATGTCCTGGAAGCTGCTGAATCCGAAGGCTATCCCATTGTACTCAAGGCCCTGTCCCCTGAAATTATCCACAAGACAGATGCCGGAGCGGTTGTCCTGAACCTGAAAACCGAGGGGGATGTTCTCTCTGCGCTCCAGGAACTGCAGAAAAACATTCAAACCTGGGGCGAGGTGGGATTTAGCGGTATTCTTGTCCAACATATGGCCGACATGGGTTTTGAACTGTTCATCGGAGCCAAACAGGATCCGAGTTTTGGACCCGTCACTATGATCGGCCATGGGGGACGACTCGTGGAACTGCTTGCCGATGCAGCACCGGGCATCGGTATTTTGAAACCGGAAGATGTACGGCAAATGCTGTCCAAGACCATGGCAGGAAAAATTATTGACGGATTCCGGGGGCCGCCTCTTGACAAGGAGGCGATCATCGATCTTACTATCCGTGTTTCCCTGCTCATGGTCGATCATCCCGAAATTATCGAGATAGATCTGAATCCCGTTATTGTCTATGAGAAGGGGTTCGCCGTTGTCGACGCCCGGCTCATAAAGGGTCACCCTGTTTTTAACCGGAAGGATACAAAGATCTCACCTGAGAAGTTAAAAAACCTGAAGGCCCTCTTTAATGCGCAATCGGTCGCCATCGTAGGGGCCTCAAGACCGGGCACTGTGGGGGGCATCATTCTCAAAAACTGCATGGGTATTGAAAAAGTCTACCCGGTAAACCCGCGACTCAAAACAGTACAGGGCCTCACCTGTTATCCCGCTTTAAGGGATCTACCTGAAACACCCGATGTGGCGGTCTTCGCCATCAACCCGGAAGCCACGGTGGAGGTCTTTGAAGAATTCTGCCGGCTCGGAGGGAAGAGCGCTGTCATCTTCAGCGACGGTTTTGCCGAAAGCGGCAGATCTGACCTTGAAAACCGGCTGGTTGATATCAGCCGGAAGTATAACGCAGTCTATATCGGTCCCAACTGTATGGGTGTCATTGACAACTTCAGCGGATTGAATACCCTCTTCCTTGCAGAACATCGGACCGCCTCCATCACGGAGCCCAGCGGGATCGGCTTCATCACCCAGAGCGGCGGTGTGGGTGTGGAAGTCATGGAAATGCTGGAGGCGGACAAACAGGGCCTGGGTAAATGGGTCTCCTGCGGGAATGCCAGCAGCGTGGGTGTCGTCGAGGTCCTGGCCCATATGGGAGAAGACCCGCGCATCAGAATCATTGCCATATATATTGAAGGACTGGCTGAGGGTCTCAAACTTATTGAAGTGGGCAAGAAGGTCACCAGGGAAAAACCGGTCCTGGTCATTAAAGGGGGTGTCGGTGGCGGTGCTGCAGCAACCCTTTCCCATACCGCGTCCCTGGCCGGGAATGCCGTGGCCTTCAGGGCCTGCTGCCGGCAGGCCGGGTTTTACCTGATTGAAGAACTCACCGAAGACCCCAAAATCCTGGTGAACACCCTTTCAATCCTGGCGACCCAACCCCGCGCCATGGGAAACAGGGTGGGAATCGTCAGCGTGGGAGGTGGGGCCGGAATCCTGTTGGCCGACCAGATAACGGCCGAGGGTATGACCCTTGCTCCCTTTGCATCTGAAACCAGATTACAACTTCGACGGCTGATGGAAAGGCATATCCGGGTTGAAAAGGTGGAAGATCGAGAGAAAATCCTTAACCAACTCGGCAACAATCCCTTGGATCTTTTCGGGGATTGCGACGATGACCGACTGCTGGAAACCCTGAAGATCATCGACGAAGATCCAAATACCGACATCATCCTGGCCGCCATATATCTCCAGGTGCCCTATCTCTCGGAGTATCTGCCGGAACGGCTGGTGGATCTGAAAAAAAGGATGACAAAGCCTCTAATTGTCTCACCCCGTGGCTTTTGCCACTACGTGGCCCGAAATCGGGAGTATCTCTATTCCCAGAAATTTCATACCTATACCGTACCTATGATCAAGCCCATGAGCCTGGCCCTCACGATCTGGGAAGACTATAAGCACCTGCAATGGCCCTTGGAGTGGGAATCATAGGAGGCAAATCTTGATGGACTTGTAAAAGGTCCATCACTTATGGCTTTACGGGAAAGGACGTTCAGCGGAAGAGGCTTTTTTAGAAGATCAAAGCAGGAGTCATATAAATGGGAAGAATTTTGCAAGACAAGGTGGCTGTTATCACAGGGGCGGGTCAGGGCATTGGGAGAGCCATGGCTATCCGAATGGCCCGGGAGGGGGCCAAAGTAGTGGTCAATGACTTTGGTTCAGGTCCTGATGGAATGGGGTCATCTCCTGTGTTTGCAGAGGAGGTGGTTGCTGAGATCAGAAAAGAAAATGGGGGGGCTATACCCAATGGAGATACGGTTGCCACCGAGGAAGGAGGCAGGAAGATCATCGACACGGCGGTTGAGAACTTTGGCCGCATCGATATCCTTGTCAATAATGCCGGCATTGTCATAGACAAGATGATCTATAATCTCACGGAGCAGGAGTGGGACCTGGTGGTAAAGGTGAATCTGTACGGGCTTTTTCATTGCACCCGGCCCGCCTCAAAAATTATGAAAGAGCAGAAATGGGGCCGGATTATCAATATGTCTTCCGGTGCGGGGCTTGGAAAGACCTTTGGGTGCGCCAACTATGCGGCCGCAAAGGAGGGCGTCATCGGATTTACCAGGGCGGTCGCCCGGGATATGTACAAATACAATGTCACCTGCAACGCCATTCGGCCCCTTGCGATGACGCGTCATTTCGATGAAGAACGGAAACAGGCATGGCTGCGACAGGGAAAAAAACGCGAGGTGGAAGAGATGGAGAACTCCAAACCGGAAGACGTGGCTGCTTTCGCCGCTTATCTCGCCGGAGAAGAATCTGCCCATGTCACCGGGCGCACTTTTTTTGTGGGAGGAGGAATGATAAGTCTTTACTCCGAGCCTGAGAGGATTGCCGGCGTTTACAGGGACAACAACTGGACGAAGGAGAAGTTGAGACACATGATCCGGGGATTGCCGTCGGAAACCCGCGAATAACAGGAAGACCGATAACGTGTGAGGCGACTACTCAGCCGCTAAGCGCCTAAAATGATTTTACCTTGTTCCGCATCATCTTCCAGTCGAAAGTCTTGGCCAGGCTTAAGGCCTCATTTTCTGACAATTGTTCAAATGAAAAAGAAAAATCGCAGCCCCAGCTTGCCGATTCCATGACCGTAGGCGTTACCAGCATAAAGAGATGGGAAACATGGTTAATTCAGCTCAATAATTAGCGGTTTGAAAAAGGGATTCCGATGCCTGCAAACCCCGCTATTGAGCAGATACAATATGAGGATACAGGATTGCATTTTTGATCGCAACCCATCTGACAACCAAAAATTTTAAAGATCCGCCAGCCAGTTCCAAAGATTGTCTGCTCTTGTTAAAGATCTTATGTCAAATGTCAAGACCTTAAAACGCTCCTTTCGACCATGCCCTGTGCTTTTCTGCGATTTGTTTTTGTATGTCCTTCGGGTCCCCGAAATAGATGCAATGGGCGAGGCACACATTGTCGGCGCAGGCTGGCATGAGACCCTTATCCACCCGGTGATAACAGAGGTTACACTTTTGGGCTATGCCTTCCTCCGCATCAAAGATGATGGCGTCATAAGGACATGCATCTACACATAGTTCGCATCCAATACACTTCTCCTGGTCCAGGACCACAATGCCATCGTCTCTCTTGAAAATCGCCTCCTCAGGGCAGGCCTCGACACATTCCGGCTCATCGCAGTGCCTGCAAACATTCACCCGAAAGACAAATTCCGGTTTCCCTTCGACGATCGTTGGGCCTTCTTCATAAACGGATATCAGCTTGATCCCGTCCGGCGCCAGGTTTTCCTGCTTGCAGGCCACCTCGCAGGTCTTGCATCCCCAGCAGGATTCGTGATCAATAATCAATTTGTATTCCTTCATAAACTTCACCTCCCTTTGCCGCCTTCCGGGCTTATCTTGCAAAGAAGCGTCCTCACATGGGTCGCGCCCATGGCCGGATCACAATCCTCATAGGCATTGCTTGTCAGGATATTGATGTTTGATTCATCCCATCCGTGTCCGGGATCCTTGTTTTCCGGAAACCACCAGGCATGTTCCGCGGAAACAATTCTTGGATCCATCCCTGCAAAAAGCCTGGCCCGCTGCCGCACCCTGCCCCTCGGGGATTCGATAATAACCCAGTCTCCTTCCCGGATGCCTTCTTTCTCCGCAGTCTCCGGATGGATCTCCACCACAGGATCCTTGTGAAGCTCCCTGAGCCATGGGACCTGCCGGTTCTCGGTGTGGAAAAAACCGGGCTGTCTCCTGCCGGTAATAAGGATATAGGGGTATTCACTGTAAACTTCCGGGCTGCTGTTGGGGCCTTCCGGGGGCTCCCGAAATTGGGGCAAGGGATCGTATCCCCATTTTTCTAACAGGGTGGAACAGAGTTCAAATTTCCCTGTGGGGGTGGAGAACCCTTTCTCTTTGTACTTCCGGTGTTTCACCTGGCCCCTGATGTAGTCCATCTTCTCGAAGTCCTTCCAGGTAATCCCCATGGGTTCAAGGATATGATCAAGGCCGCCTTCGAATGTATCCCACCAGTGTTCGCCCTGGCCGACCCTGTGGGCCAGGTCGTTTAGCATCTCATGGTCTGACCGGCATTCCCCTATCTGAACGACCTTCCTCCTGGGCAGGATATACCCGTGCCGCTTCCAGAAATCACCTATATAATCCATCTCAAGCCATGTGGCCGCCGGCAGCACAATATCCGCCAGCTCCGCCGTAGGGGTCATAAAAAAATCAGCGACTGCCATAAATTCCACGGCTTCAAGGGCACGATACACTTCTTTTGCATTGCCCCGGGTCATGAGTGGGTTGGAGCTGATGAAAAAGAGCATCTTAACAGGGTAGGGCTCTTCTTCCAAAATAGCATCCCAGACGCATTTGGGATTAATGATGGCAAAATTTCCCGCCAGGCGGAAACGATCTCCTCCCAGCCGCTTTTCAGCCTGTTCCTTAGAGAGCATCTTGTGGGCTCCGAACTGACCCACGTTCCTGATTTTCGGGGAGCTGAAAAGCATCTGTCCGCCCTGAACGTCAATGTTTCCCGTGATGCCCATAAGGGCAAGCAAGGCACGGTTGTTGTCAGCGCAGTTTACTTGCTGCTCGATCGCCACTCCCCATTGAATGGCCGCAGGTTTTGTGGTGGCAAAAAGTCTTGCCGCCGCCTGGATCTTCTCCTTGGGCACCCAGGTGATTTTTTCCACTTTATCCAGGGGATATTCATTAACCCGCCGCACAAACGGTTCCCATCCGTGGACGTGGTTTTCCACGAATTCCTTGTCATAGAGTTCTTCCTGGACAATCACGTTACACATTCCAAGCGCCAGGGCCGTGTCGGTCCCCGGTCTCAGGGGAAGCCAGATATCGGCGCGCGCCGCAATGCGGGTAAGCCTTGGGTCCACGGCAATGAGCTTTGCCCCGGCATCTAAGGCAGTGGAAAAAGGCTCGCCCTTGTAACAGTCCGGATTGCTGATCACCAGGTTGTTGCCCCAGACCATGATGCACCTGGGATTGTTTTCATAATCTACGATAGGGTTTGTACCGCAGGTAATGATGGTCGTGGCGATCCTGGGCCCGTAACAAAAATGGCCGGCAGTAAGCGTATTCGGCGATCCGAGAAGGTTGGCGAACCGGTAGATGACCGCCTCATTTTCTCTTCCCGTACCGTAACTCATCGCAATGGATTCGGCGCCGAATGACTCTTTATAGCCCAGGATCTTCCCGGCAATGGTATCCAGTGCCTCATCCCAGGATATGCGTTCCCATTTCCCACTCCCCTTGGGCCCGATCCTTTTAACGGGATAAGTCAATCGATCCGGGTGATAGACCAGTTGCGTGGAGCCTATACCCTTTGAGCAAAGGGTTCCATGATTGATCGGACAATCCGGGTCACCGGCGATCTTTGCGATCTTGCCGTCTTTTACATAGACCAGGACTCCGCAGCCGCCGTGACACATACGGCAATGGCTTTTTACGACCGAGTCGTAACCGTATACCTCCATTTCCCTTTTCACGTTGGAATAGACGAATTTATCCATATGTTATCTCCTTGTTACTACTCACATAGTCAGGCTGAAGTTGTTTAGGCTGAAAGATTCCCATTTTTTCCTAACAGCCTTCAGCCTACAGCCTACCCACCTGAGTAATTTAACGCTGAAACAGTTATGACGAGGTTATCGGACTCGGTTACCCATTGCCCGACCCTAAAGCCAAGGAAATCTGTTTGGCCGTCTCAGCCACCTTTTCACCGTTTGTTTCAATCAGTTCTTCAGGGAATGTACCCATGAGGATAATGCAGCCGATGATTCTCTGGTTGGGGCCGAATATGGGTGAACTCACGGCATTTATCCCAGGCTGGAGCCCCCCGATGTCTTGAGAAAACCCCTTGTGCCTGCATTCCTCAAGTTCCGCCTTCAGTTGTTTCATGTCTATGCGTACCGGATCCCCGTAGAAAAAAAGGGTTTTTCTGGCGAGAATTCTCTTCTTCTCATGGTCTGGCATGAATGCCACAATGGCCTTGCCGTGGGCCCCGGCAGTGATGTGAAACCGGTGTCCCAGTCTTATGGTCACGCCTATATTCTGATTTCCTTCATGTTTGGCCACGACAAATACCTGGTCCGCGCTGATCAGGCCGACCAGCGCTGTTGTCTGGGTCTCAACAGCCGCCTTTTCAATGAAAGGGGCCACCCTCTCCCGGATGTCCAGATTATCCAGCAGATGGCGTGACAAAAAGAGGAGACCGGGCCCAAGGGAATAGGCCTTGGTCTGGGGGTCCTTTTCCACAAAGCCGAATTGCTTAAGGGTGTTCAGAATGGAATATCCCTTGCTTTTGTAGATGCCCACTTCCCGGCAGATCTCCGTGAGAGTCATCTTGAACTTTTGACTCCTCCCAAGACAGATGAGGACCCTTGACGCCTGTTCCACTGCCGGCACAAGGGGTTTGTAGCCCGATTTCCCTTGTTTGCTGTTTTTCGTTTCTACCATATTCAACCCTTTTAAAAGAGGCCCCCGAAGCCTCAGAGCTCGATCATGATCGCCTGAACGCAAAAGCAATATTCTGTCCTCAGAATTTAGTTCTGGATATTATAACGACTGGCCTGTCTTGTCAAGTAAAGAATCCACGCCGAGAGGACGTGGGTTTCTAAGATAAAATAAAAACCATGTCCTGCATCTATGGGCGGATCATCGTAATCGTTTGATATTACAGTAAAAGGTGTGAATATTGCTTAGAGTTGCGATTCTGATATGGAAATGATATCTCTAACGCAAAGATCGGAACATTGGTTCTGTGATGCTTCTTCCACTGCATCAACTTTACCCAATGAATAACACTGAAGCAACTATTTTAAAAAGGAGGGAGAATGCCTCTCAAACTATATAATACCGCGACACGTAAAAAAGAAATATTTCAGCCTTTGGAAGAAGGCAGGGTCGGCATCTATGTCTGCGGGGTAACTGTCTATGACCTATGCCACATAGGCCATGCCCGCTCAGCCATCGTATTTGACGTATTGGTCAGGTACCTGAGGGCACAGGGTTTTGACGTCACGTATGTCCGGAACTTCACTGATATTGATGACAAGATTATAGCAAGGGCGAATGAACTTGGAAAGGATACTGGTGCACTGGCCCAGGAGTTCATTTATGCCTTTTATGAGGACATGGGAAGGCTTGAAGTATTGGATGCCGATGTAGAACCCAGGGCCACAGAACATATTGACGGGATGATTGAAATGATCACCGCCCTTCTGGACCGGGGACATGCCTATGTCGCAGGAAATGATGTCTATTTCTCAGTGGAAAAATTCAGCGATTACGGAACCCTCTCAGGAAGAAAGCTGGAGGACATGCAGGCAGGCAGCAGGATTGCCGTGGATGAGAAAAAAACACATCCCATGGATTTCGTTCTGTGGAAAGGGTCAAAGCCCGGTGAGCCGCAGTGGCCGAGTCCCTGGGGTCCTGGCAGGCCCGGATGGCACATAGAATGTTCCGTGATGTGCAACCAGTATTTGGGCAGGACCTTCGACATCCATGGGGGAGGCAGGGACCTGCTTTTCCCTCACCACGAAAATGAGAGGGCCCAGTCTATAGCAGCAGTCGGAGGCAGTTTTGCCCGGTACTGGGTACACAACGGTTTTGTTACGGTAGAATCCGAAAAGATGTCGAAATCCCTTGGGAATTTTTTGACCATACGTGATGCGCTTGACATTTACCATCCTGAAGTTCTTCGCCTTTTCCTTGTATCCAGGCATTACAGGGGCCCGCTTGATTTTTCAAAAAGTGCGGTTTTGGACCTGCAGTCCGGTCTTGTTCGAATCTACAGGACACTCCAGAGGCTGGAAGACATGATAGGCCCGTATGAGGAGACAAAAGAGATGCCCGCCGCCTTTCTGTCAGGAGATAAACAGGATCCATTCACAGAAAGATTTATCAACGTAATGGATGACGATCTCAATACCGCAGGGGCGATTGGCCTGATTTTTGACAAGGTCAGGGATATGAATAAGGTCATGGATTCGATCAATGGGCCGGCTGACAGGGCCACCCGCAGCCGTCTTGCAAACGATCGCGGCCAGGTTTATTCAGCCGCCGATGTCTTAGGGCTGCTCCAGGAGACCCCGGCCCTGTTTTTTGAACAGATGTCTAAGGCTGAAATGGGTGTTGAACCCGCGGAAATCGTAAAGATGATTGAGGAGAGGGCAGTCGCCAGGGCCACAAAGGACTGGGCTAAGTCGGACCAGATCCGTGACAGGCTGAAAGAGATGGGGGTTGTTCTGGAAGATGGCCCGGAGGGGACTACCTGGAGATTCGATGTTTGAGATCGCGACTGATCTCACACCCTGCGGGGATCAGCCCGGCGCTATTGATGCGCTTTCGGAGGGCATAAACAAGGGGCTTGCCCACCAGGTATTGTTAGGCGTTACAGGGTCGGGCAAGACCTTTACAATGGCACATGTCATTGCCGGGGTACAAAAACCTGCCCTGATCATCGCACCCAATAAGACCCTTGCTGCCCAGCTCTATGGAGAACTGAAAAACCTCTTTCCAAAAAACGCCGTAGAATATTTTGTGAGCTATTACGATTATTACCAGCCCGAGGCCTACATTCCTCAGACAGACACCTATATCCAGAAGGACTCCAGCATAAACGAACAGATCGACAAGATGCGACACTCGGCTACAAGGTCCCTGCTCGATCGGGATGATGTGATAATTGTCGCCAGTGTCTCTTGCATATATGGCCTGGGTTCACCCGAGGCCTATCACAATATGCTCCTTTATGTTGAAAAGGAGAGTATCCTGTCAAGAGATGATGCCATTAAGAAGCTGGTGGAGATTCAGTACGATAGGGGTGATATTGATTTTTACAGGGGCCGGTTTCGGGTTCGAGGGGATGTCCTGGATATCTATCCGGTCCACGAAGAATATCGAGCCGTGCGCATCAGCTTTTTCGGAGATGTTGTGGAATCCATTCAGGAGATCGATCCTTTGACAGGAAAGGCCACTAATTCGCTCAATCGGATCACTATTTATCCTGCCACCCATTATGTCACCACCGTAGATATTAGAGAGCGGGCAATCCGGCAGATCAAGGATGAACTCAGGGAGCAGGTGGAATATCTTCATAGCCAGGGTAAACTCATTGAGGCCCAGCGAATCGAGGAGCGTACCGGGTTTGACCTGGAAATGATGATGGAGATGGGCTATTGTCATGGGATCGAAAATTATTCCAGACACCTGACCGGCAGGGCTCCTGGCGAACCTCCACCGACACTCTTTGATTACTTCCCAAAGGACTACCTCGTCATTATTGACGAAAGTCATATTACCATCCCGCAACTGAACGGCATGTACCGGGGCGACAGGTCCAGAAAAGAGACCCTCGTTGGTTACGGATTCCGCCTCCCCTCGGCCTTAGATAACAGACCCCTGAAATTTGAGGAATTCGAGTCAAGGGTCAAACAGGCCGTATATGTCTCGGCCACTCCCGGCCCTTACGAACTTGAGAAGGCCCAGATTATTACCGAACAGATTATCAGGCCCACGGGCCTGATAGACCCGGAGATAGTTGTGAGACCTGCGACAAACCAGGTGGACGACCTGCTTGGCTGGATCAGGGAGAGGGTGGAAAAAAACGAGCGCGTACTTGTGACCACTTTGACAAAAAGGATGGCCGAGGATCTTACCGAGTATTACTCGGACCTGGGCGTCAGAGTGCGCTATATGCATGCTGATATAAACACCATCGAGAGGATGGAGATAATCAGAGATCTTCGATTAGGAGTCTTTGATGTCCTTATCGGTATCAACCTGCTCCGGGAGGGCCTTGACCTTCCTGAGGTTTCTCTTGTAGCCATACTTGATGCGGATAAGGAAGGCTTTCTCAGGTCGGAAAGGTCTCTAATACAGACGTGCGGCAGGGCCTCGAGGAATATCAACGGCAAGGTAGTGCTTTATGCGGACAGAACAACCAATTCCATGAAAGGGGCCATTGATGAAAGTAATCGACGCCGAAAGATCCAGTTGCGATATAATAAGGTACATAACATTACACCCGCCTCCATTCAAAAGGATATTGATGACATATTGGGATCAATATACGAGGCTGATTACGTTACTGTGCCTGCCATAGCGGAAGATGAGACAGAATACGGGACATTGGACCGCCTTGATGAGATAATAGAAGGCCTTACGGTCAGGATGAAGGAGGCAGCCGCTAAGTTGGAATTTGAAGAGGCGTGCCTGTTAAGGGACAGGATAAAGGAACTCGAAAAAAAGGAGTTTGAAATCTTATCGGTCGCGTAACCGGCGAATCCGTTTTCCCTTGACAATTTTTAAATTCTTTAGTTATAAGTCAATATGCAGTTAAATAGTAGCTATATTGCAGCTTTGTTTCGGAGTCAAATTGTCCCTTGCCTTATCACAGCCGGGGCTACAACACAGGAGGTCAACTTATGGGTATTATTGATGAAATAAAGCAAATTGTTGGACCGGAAAATGCCTTTGATGATCGCGTTGAATGTATTTCCTACTCACGTGATTTGTCAGTCCATGAAGGAATACCCGATATGGTGGTTTTCGCTGAAACCACAGAGCAGATATCGAGTATCATGAAACTGGCCAACCAGGAGAAGATTCCCGTTACTATCCAGGGTTCAGGGACGGCCACGACCGGTGCGTCACTTCCGGTAAAAGGCGGAATACTCTTGGATGTTCATAAAATGAACAGCATTCTGGAGATCAACAAAGACAACTTTTACGCAGTAGTAGAGCCCGGCGTTATTTGTAATGACTTTAATGTAGCGCTGAAGAAAGAGGGTTTGCACTTTCCTCCCAACCCGGGCAGCGAGCTCATTGCATCTATCGGCGGCATGATGTCCACCAACTCAAGCGGGCACAAGGCGGTCAAATACGGCACTGCCAAGGATTACGTGAAGGCCATGAAGGTGGTCCTGGTGGATGGAACAATTATTGAGACCGGTTTTAGAACCCCTAAATCATCCTTTGGATATGATCTGGTCCATATGTTTGCCAGTTCAGAGGGAACGCTTGGGGTTATTACGGAAATCACCGTAAAGATCCAACCTCTTCCTGAAGCCACTGCGCTTGCCCTGGCAATCTTCCACGACCTTGATGCCGCGGGACAAGCGGTCAGAGATATTATCGGCTCGGGAATAAAACTTGCCGCGTGTGAGATAATGGATAAGTACAGCCTGAAGGTGGTAGAAGAGGCAATCGGCAGGGATGTGAGCAAGATAGAGGCCATGCTGATCATCGAGTCGGACGGGGTCAAAGAGGTTGTGCTCAAGGATATGGAGCGGATCGGCGAGATATGTAAGAAACATGGTGTAGAGGAATATACCTGGAGTGATGATCCGGCCAAGGCGGCCGGAATTATGGAGGCAAGGGGAAAACTGGTCCCGACGCTTTCGAGAATCAAGCCGGGCAACAGGCTTGTCCCCATTTCAGAGGACCTCGGTATCCCGCCCACAAAGATCCCCGAGACCATAAGAAGGGCACAGGCCATAGCAGATAAATATGACCTCCTTCTTACAACCTTCGGCCATATAGGAGACGGAAACGTACATACTACTTTTGTGACAGACATGAGAAGCAAAGCCGAATGGGATCGACTCAAACCCGCAGCGGACGAGCTTGCCGAAATTGCCATTGAGTTTGGGGGAACGGTTACGGCAGAACATGGGACCGGTCTTGCCAGGGCGCCTTATATTAAAAAGCAACTCGGCCCGGCCCTGGATGTCATGAAAACCATAAAGAAGGCCATGGATCCCAACGGTATATTGAATCCTGGCAAGATGGGTCTGGATGAAGAAGAACACGACATTTATGATTACTTTGCATTTAAGACCCTGGTTGAGCATCCTGAAGGTGTTGATTCCTTTGGTGTAGATGTTGATAACGAGATTATTGCCTGCATCCACTGCGGCTTCTGCCGCCTCGGTTGTCCCACGTTCAGCATTACACAGAGGGAGTCGAGAAACGCCCGTGGAAGAAATGTCCTTGCCTTTCATTTGCTGAACGGCACCATCGAACCCTCAAAAGAACTGGCGGATTCATTTTACAGTTGTACGACCTGCGGGGCATGTACATATTTCTGCCCGGCCCAGATAAAGGTAGATGAGATTATTGAGGGGGCACGAAAAAAACTTTACAAGGCAGGATTTACCCCGGAAGCCGAGCTTGCGGTCCAGGATAGTATCTTCAAGACGGGGAATGTCTATGCAAGCGCCAAGGAGGACAGGATTGATATCTACCCCCCTGCACTCAAAGAGAAAATCAAGAAAGGAGAACTCAAACCCCAGGCGGAAACACTCCTTTTTATGGGTTGCGTGCCCAGTTATCTCGATATGAAGATGGTCCCCAGCCTGATCAAATCGCTTGATGCAGCCGGTGTGGACTATACCACCTTTGCAACTGAAGAGGGCTGTTGCGGCTTCCCGCTGTTCCTCATGGGTTCTGATGAGTTTGAACCCCATGCTGAGAAGACTATTGAAAGGATTAAGGCGACCGGGGCCAAAGAACTCCTGACCCCCTGCGCCGGGTGTTATAAAACATTTAAAAAGATTTATCCTGATGTAGGAGATCTGGGATTAGAAGTGTACCATTCTGTGCACTATCTTAATAAGATGATCAATGATGGAAAAATAAAGTTCAAGGGAGACCTCGGGAAAAAAGTGACATATCATGATCCCTGCGACCTTGGAAGGGCATGCAATGTCTATGAAGAGCCGAGAAATATTTTAAAGGCCATACCCGGCCTTGAATTTGTGGAAATGGCCAGGAACAGACAGTTTGCGCGTTGCTGTGGCGGCGGTGGAAATGTGATAGCCTTTGATCCTGAGATGGCGATAAAGATGGCAGCGGAACGGGTCAGGGATGCCCTGGCAGTGGGAGCGGAGATTATTGTTTCCGGTTGCGCTGCGTGTAAGGATAACCTGAGAAAAGGTGCCAAGCTCATACCCAAGGACGAGAGGGGCAAGATAAAGATCATGGATATCACCGAGATTGTGGCACAGGCCATGGAATAGTTGAGTTGTCGAGCGGTTGAGTGGATAATACGCATATGCGGGATTAAGCCGGCTAACTGACTCCCCCAATTCAAAAAAAGGAACATTAAACAATCCTTAATAAAAAATGGAGGTTTTAAAATGACCATAAGTAAATGGACAAATGCAGGTACTCTTGTAAAAATGAATGCATTTAACTATCCTGATAAGTTAGGATGGCAGGATCTCAACAGGGAACACACATTCAAGGAATGGGATGAGAGGTCATGCCGGGTTGCCAATGCTCTGAAAGATATTGGAGTAGGCCACCAGGAACCCTTTGCAGTACTCGCCTATAACCGTGGTGAATGGATGGATATTTACGCTGGATGCGCCAAGGGCGGACAAATGGTAGTTCCCATCATGTTCAGATTGGCGGCTCCGGATATAGAATACATTGTAAACCATTGTAAAGCAAAGGCCCTTATTGTTGAGGAGCCTTTTGTAGAGATGATCAACGGGATCAAGGACAAACTACCCGTTCCAAAAGACGCATACGTCTATGTGGGAGACGGACCTGTGCCTGACGGGTACATAGGATTTGAGGATTTGCTGGCAAAGTCATCCCCTGACGAGCCTGAACAAATAGTGGACAGCGCTGATATCTGGACCATCATGTACACATCAGGGACAACAGGCCGGCCAAAAGGGGTTATGAAAACCCATGAGAGCTATATGGCCCAGTACTACCTGAACGATATCAATATGGGCCTGCGGCCTACTGACAAGGTTATGCTGGTCATGCCCATGTGTCATGTGAATTCCATCTTTTATTCATTTCCCTATACCCTGGTATCCGCGCCCGTATTTGTCTACAATATGGTCAGTTTTGACCCGGAAAATCTCTTAAACACGGTCGATAAATACAAGATCACTTTTACCTCATTGGTCCCGACCCATTACATCATGATGCTTGGACTGCCTGATGACGTCAAAAACAATATTGACGTATCTTCCATGCGGCAGTTGCTCATTTCATCTGCGCCGGCAAGAAAAGACCTGAAGCTCGCTATTATGGAATATTTTAAGAATGCGGAGCTGTGGGAGGCCTATGGGACCACAGAAGGCGGGCTCGTGACCCTTCTCAGGCCTGAAGACCAATTCAAAAAGCTTGGATCTATTGGTAAAGAGATATTCGGAACAGATCGAATCAAGATCCTGGATGAGGAAAGAAAACCAGTGCCCCCGGGCGAGGTCGGAGAATTGTATTATCGTACTCCAATGATCTTTAAAGAATACCTTAATGAGCCTGAAAAAAGCAAAGGTGCCTTTTTTGGCGAGTGGTCCTCAGCAGGAGATATGGTTAAAATCGATGAGGATGGTTATTATACACTCGTAGACAGAAAGGCCAACATGATTATCACCGGTGGTGAGAATGTCTATCCCTCAGAGATTGAAGACGCTGTCGGCGCCCATGAGGCAGTCAGAGACCTTGCTGTAATCGGCATCCCGGACGATAAGTGGGGAGAGGCCATCAAGGCTATTATCGTGCTGAATGATGGCTTCACGGCCAGCGACGATCTGGCCGCTGAGATTAAACAGTCTGTGCGCGGCAAGCTTGCTGGTTTCAAGGTACCCAAGACCTATGATTTTATCAAAGATGAGGATATGCCGAGAACAGGCACGGGAAAAATTCTCCATCGTATCCTCAGAGAGAAATATGGCACGTGGGCTGATAAATAATAAATAGCAATACCATAGGGATACATTATTTATTTGCATGAATGGTGTGTCCCTTTTTTCAATTAACTGAGACAATTTACCCAAAGGAGAAAATTATATGTTGACAAAAGCGTTTATACCTTACAAGGGCTACTATTCAAGCCCCTTTAGCAGATGGCAGGGAACCCTGCAGAATGAAAATTCCATCGAATTAGGTGCAAAGACTGCAAGGCGGTGGTTATTAAGCAAGGACTATGATCCCACAATGTTTGATTATATGTATTATGGAACCACTATAGCCCAACACCATCTGTTTTATGCTCATACCTGGGCAGCGGCCATGCTGGTTGATAACAAGAAGGACCTGCCCGCCCTGATGATCAACCAGGCATGTACGACCTCAGCTACTGCTATCCATCTCGCGGCTGTAAACATAGAGGCCGGCACATATAACACGGCATTTGCATTGATGTCGGATCGCGCCTCAAATGGCCCCCACACAATATGGCCGCAGCCCCTGGGGCCAGGCTGTGAGGTGGAATCGGAAAACTGGATGATGGATAATTTTAACGGTGATCCCAATGTCGGGCTGAAGATGATCCAGACAGCCGAAAACGTGGCTAAAGAGATTGGGGCGACAAGAGAAGAGTCCGATGCCGTTACATTGAGGAGATACGAACAGTACCAGGACGCGCTCGCAAATGACCGTGAATTTCAGAAAAGGTACATGTTTCCTTGTGAGGTCAAGGTTTCAAAGAAGAAGACTGCTTTGTTTGAAGAGGATGAGGGCGTAACACCAACATCAGCAGAAGGCCTGGCAAAACTCAGGGTAGCTGAACCTGGAGGTATCCATACCTTTGGTGCCCAGACATTCCCTGCAGACGGGAACTGCGGTTTTATCATCACTACCCAGGACAGGGCCAAAGAACTGAGTAAAGATCCGAATGTTGAAATCCAGATTGTCTCTTATGGTTTTTCAAGGTCAAAACCCGGATTTATGGCCGCGGCCCCGGTGCCTGCAGCAGAAATGGCGCTGGAAAAAGCAGGGCTGAAAGTTGAAGACATAAAGGCCTGGAAGTCCCATCAACCTTTTGCCATCAATGACATCAATATGGCAAAAAAGATGGGCATGGATGTTATGAAGATGAACAATTATGGAAATTCCTTGATTTACGGGCATCCCCAGGGTCCAACCGCAGGCAGAAATATTGCCGAACTGCTCGAAGAACTTGTCATTCTGGGCGGAGGCTATGGTCAGTGGGCCGGTTGCGCAGCAGGAGATACCGCTGCTTCCATGATCTTTAAGGTAACCTGCTAACACGTACTGAGTGAACCAACTGGGCATTGACTGTATTAGCATAGATTGATAAAAGGGATTGTTCTGTCTCAGACGGAATGATCCCTTTTTTTGTACCCTAAAACATTGACGAACCCTGTTCAATTTCATATCTTAGCCACGGACATCAGGATGTGTCCCGGGCTTTATATTTCGCACTTTGAAGCTATGTAGTCTCTGAACGAAAACCTCGAAATGAAAACGAACACAACATCAATCATGAGGTTTTACTGAGTTGGGATTGATTCCATTAATCCAAAATCCAAAATGGTGCCTGAACAGGGTTTTCGTTCAGGCACTATTCCTGTCCTGCTCATTGGAAACATTGAGAGTAAGTAAATTATGACTTCTATTATCTTTCAATCTCTTGGGGGCTTAGGGCTGTTCCTCTTCGGCATGAAGATCATGTCAGAGGGACTCCAGAAGGTCGCAGGGAAGAAGATTCGCCAAATACTAAACATGGTCTCCAACAACCGTTTTGTTGGTTGTGCCATGGGAGCATTTATCACCAGCATCATTCAGAGTTCCAGCGCCGCAACAGTCATGCTCGTCAGCTTTGTGGATGCCGGTCTTATGAATCTGGTTCAGGCCACCGGCGTAATCCTGGGTGCCAATGTCGGGACCACTGTGACGGCACAGTTGATTGCTTTCAAGATTGAGGCCTATGCTCTTCCTGCCATTGCAGCCGGGGTCATCCTGAAGTTCTTTGTGGGTCGGAGAAAGTGGATCTACATCGGAGACGTGCTCCTGGGTTTTGGCCTGGTATTTTTCGGGCTGGCAACCATGAAGGCAGGCTTTGCGCCTCTGAAGCAACACCCGGCATTTGTCTCCTTATTTACCCAATTCAACGCTGATGATTTGAGAGGTATCCTCCTGTGCGTGATGGTGGGAACCGGCCTGACCATGATCCTCCAGAGTTCGAGTGCCACTGTCGGCGTCACCATGGCACTCGCCACCCAGGGTCTGCTGAATTTTGATGCGAGTGTGGCCCTGATCCTGGGAGATAATATCGGGACCACTATTACAGCGGAACTGGCATGCGTGGGGTCAAGTATTAATGCACATCGTACTGCGAGGGCACACACCTTATTTAATGTGATCGGGGTTATCAATGTCCTCATTTTTTTCCCATATTTTATAAAAATAGTGACCTGGGTCACGAGTTCCATGATGGATATTGGTCCTCCAGATCTCGTGATAGGCGGGCAAAACCCCAACATAGCAAGATATATTGCCAATTCCCACACCATGTTCAATTTAGTAAATGCCCTCTTTTTTCTTATGGTTCTGCCATACCTCGTCAAGGTAGCCATCTGGCTTACTCCTCACAGGAAGGATGAAGCGGACATCGAAGAGCTTCACCATATCAAATACATGGATACGAGGTTTATTTCCACACCTTCCGTGGCATTAGGGCAGGCCAGGGCGGAGATTATAAGAATGGGAGAAGCGGTCCTGGTTATGTATGATGATGTGGTAAATTCTCTTGCAGACAGAAAGCTCAAGAAACTGTCCAAATGGAAGAAACGTGAAGATGCGATTGATAATCTTCAGAGAGAAATTATACAGTTTCTTACGAGAGTAATGCAAGGCCGAATAATTGCGGAGGAATCCAAAGAGGTGGCCTCTTTGATGCGTATGGCCAATAACTTTGAAAGGATCGGTGATGAGATAGAAGATGTAGCAGAATTGCTTGAAAGGCTTATGCATGAGGGTCTGTATCTCTCGGAAACGGCAGAGATCGATTACCAGGAAATATCAGATGAGGTCAAGAAGTTTTTGGTTCTTGTGGTCAATGACTTAAAGGCAGATAATAAGAACAATATGCCGAAGGTCCAGGAAATTGAGGGCAGGATAAACATAATGAGAGACGAAATGAAAGCTATGCATATTTCCCGGCTCCAGAGCGGGGTGTGTTCGGTGGATCCGGGTATGGTGTTCGTAGATATGCTTAATGCCTTTGAAGAGATCGGCGGGTACTGTTACAATATTGGACAATCCGTTGCAGGCATCAAGTAACCTCAAGACAGGATGATGCTTGGTATAAGATGCTCTCCTGTCCGGCTGCGAATCAAAGATTGTGGAGACTGAGAAGGTTTTGGGCCCCCTGCTTCGATCAATGCGCAGATAGCGTAGAAACCTAATAGCCTTCAGACTAAACAACCTGAGTGGTTACGACTTTTTGATGAGTTATGTTGACGTCCCGGCAATAGTGATTATTTTAATAAATTAAACGAGCAGGGCGAAAGGAATGCCGATGTTCAATGCACTTAGCGACAAAATTCCGTTTTTCTCAAGGAGTAAGAATATGACACAACTCAGTCCGGTTATAAGCCCGGATACCAGTCCGGCAAATGTTTTTAGGGGTGCCTCAGAATATATCTTAGATGAGGAATTAGCGAAAATAGTTAATATGTCCAAGGCATTAGAAATGCCTCTTCTTCTCAAGGGAGAGCCTGGGACCGGCAAGACCATGCTCGCGCATGCCATTGCAGATTCCCTCAAAATGAGGCTGATTGTCCTGAATGTCAAGTCGAGCATGAAGCTTGTAGAGGCCCTCTATCAGTATGATACCCTTACCAGGCTTAATGACAGCCGTTTTGGTGATTCAGATAGGAATGTCAGCGATATCGAGGCATATATCAAGATGGGCAAGATAGGCCAGTCCTTTGTTTCCCCTGAAAGAGTAGTCCTTCTGATTGACGAGATTGACAAGGCGGATACGGATTTCCAGGACGATATGCTGGATGTCCTGGACCAGATGGAATTCGATATCATTGAGATCGACAAGACCGTAAGGGCCGTACACAGACCTATTATTATTATTACATCCAATGCCAAAAAGAACCTCTCGGATCCTTTTCTGGGCCGCTGCAATTTCCATCACATTGCTTTCCCCGAGCCTGATATGATGAGGCAGATTGTTCGGGTACACTTCCCGGACATAAGCAGGGAGTTGCTGGATCATTCGACCAGGGCCTTTTATAAGATGCGCGAATTCAGGAACATTGAGAAAATGCCTGCTACGAGAGAACTGATTAACTGGATACGTGCCCTTAAGGCAGATCCTGATTTTGAGATCAAGACCCTGGTAAAAGGTGACGCCCCATACCTGGGTGTCCTGTTCAAAAAGAGCCAGGATTACGCTATTGCGCGAAATGCTGCCGGAAGAATGAGGATTTGAGAAGGCATTCGAGATGTTTACAAAGTTTTTCTATTTATTGAAACAGGTGGGGGTTCCGGTTTCGCCCACTTCACTTTTGAGACTTCAAAAGGCCTTGGGTATGGGCCTTATCACGTCCCTTGATGATTTCTATACCGGTGCCCGTGCGATCCTGGTGAAGAGCGAGCGATACTTCGACCTCTATGACCAGGTATTCGCACATCATTTTGAAGGCGCTGAGCTCAAGGAACCGGACGAATTTGAGCTGTCTGAAGTTGCCCGCACCATGCTCGATCAATGGCTCAAAGACCCTAAGGGCCTTGCTAAGGCCATGGGGGTTGATGAAGACGACCTCAATAAGATGAGCCCTGAGGAACTGATCCAGTATTTTCTTGATCGCCTGAAAGAGCAGACCGAAGAGCACCACGGTGGCGCGAAGTGGATAGGCACCGGGGGCACTTCGCCTGTAGGACATTCCGGCTACCATCCGGGCGGAATGAGGGTAGGCGGGGTTTCGAGAAACAAGTCTGCCGCCAAGGTGGCAATGGACAGGAGGTATCGTGATTATTCCCAGGAGGGGCCACTTACTCAGTCCCAGATGGGAGAGGCCATGAAAAGGTTGAGAAACATGGTGCCTGTAGGTCCCAAGGACGTACTTGATGTAGAGGAAACCATTTACCAGACCATGAGAAATGCGGGGGAGATAGAGATTGTCTTTGAGAGGAGCCTGAAAGACCGCCTCAAGGTCATCCTGGCCATTGACAATGGAGGCTGGTCAATGGAACCTTATATAGGAGTAGTCCAAAGCCTTTTCAGTTATTCCAGGGCCCAGTTCAAGGAACTAAAGACGTTTTTCTTTCACAACACAATTTACGAAAACCTTTGGGAAGACCCGGCCAGGGTCAGGAAAGCCTTGAAAGTGGATGAATTAGCCCGTTTGGATCCTGAGACCCGGTTTATCATGGTGGGTGATGCCAGCATGGCTCCTTATGAATTGATGTCTGCCAATGGATCCATACACTGGGAAGAAAGGTCAGGAGAACCGAGTTACAAGAGGCTGCAGTATATTGCCGATACTTTTCCCTATTCTGTCTGGTTGAACCCCATGATGGCCGCTGAGTGGCCTTACACCCGCACTGTGAATGCCATTCGTGAAATCTTCCCCATGTTTGAGCTGACTATTGACGGGCTTGAGCAGGCGGTCGCCTACCTGATGCACAAGAATTGATCTGATCAAAATCCCTTAGTGCTTTTCGTGTCTTTTTGTTTGATAATAGACAACCGGGCCGCGCCTTACCATGTCAATGGCCTGGTTCTTTATCAAGGGCTCAATGTATTTCAAGATCTCGTTCTTATGCACATCTAACCCGGAAGAAATATCGTCTAAGGTGCAGGGACGTCTTGCAAGCAGATTCAAAAGATCTTGTTCAACCGCTGCTTTTCTTGGTCCCTTGCCGGAATCCTTAAATGGTGTAATCACTTCGGCTCTGTTGCCCAGAATTTCGCAAAATCCGGCCATGTCTTTTGGGGAGACCTGGCGTGCAAACGTTTCTGCTGATGGTCGGACTGCTGTATTGATGTGGATTTTTTGAGGATTCAGCCTTTCAATCCAGTGTTTGAACTGTAATGCATCGGCTTCGGTCGCATTGATGCTGTCCAGGACAAAGACCTCAAGCCATATCTCACCGGGGTATTCATTCCTGAATGCCAAAAGTCCCTCCATCATGATGTCAAACGTGATATCGGGATGGGGACGATTGATGGTTGCAAATCCTGTCTGGTCATGAGCGTCAAGAGAGGGCAGCACCACATCCGCCTCCATTATGGATTCGCGAACCTGGCTGTCCCATAGCAGGGAGCCGTTGGTTAAGACTGCCACAGGAATCTTCGTGAGCCCTTTAATGCCGTGAATTAATGATCCTATTTGACTGTTCAAGGTGGGCTCGCCTGAACCCGCAACTGTAATGTAGTCTGCATTGATGCCCTGCCTGAGCCTTTGATGCATCTGGTCTAATATCTTATCAGCCGGTATGTAAGGTTTACGCCGGATCGTTTTTTCTTTGGTTCGACCGAGCTGGCAGTAAATGCAGTCGTAGGAGCAGGTCTTGTAAGGCACTATATCAATGCCGAAGGAACGGCCTAATCTCCTTGAAGGAACGGGCCCGTAAAAGAAGTTTTCTGTCATTGTCCTGCCTTCTCCGCTTTTTCCTCTTTATTCATGATTTCTTTTTCGCTCCGTGTTTGTTCGAGCACCTTGTCCTCTACCTCAGACTCCAAGGCCTGGGGAGATTCTTTCTTTGCAATTGGCTTATCCTGATCATGGTTGTCGGCAAACATTCCCTTTGAGCTTATATCTTTTTTGACCTTTCTGAATTCTCTGATAGCTCCTCCAAGACCCTTGCCGATTTCAGGAAGTTTCTTTGCACCGAACAGAAAGAAAAGGATGATCGCAATAATGATTAATTCAGTTGTGCCAAGACCAAACATGGCTTACTCCTGTCGATGTTCAATCCATAGATTACTCAGATTTTCCTGAGTTGGGGTTTAATTCCATGTGTTTCCATCAAATTCAGGAAATCTTGATCAGGGAATGTATCATTGGATCCTAACTCAAATATCCTGATGCCGGATGACTCGAAGAGCGCGGCAGTCACTCCAATGCCAAAACCGGATTGCTTATCACAATATGGTGTTTGAAGGCCGCATGAGGGGCTTTTGTCTTTCATAATGCTGAGGAAGGATCGTGTCAATCGGGCTAATTTCAAGGCTTCCTCAGCCCCATTTTTGAAGGCGAAGGTCACATTGTCACCTGCGGCATTAACGAGCATTGCCTTTCCTGACAAGACATCATAGCCGTCGCCTCCAATTATGTCGGCGGCGGGCCTTGGTGTGGAGAGTCCTCCTAATTGCTCAGGGCAGAAGGGTACGAAATTGACGGAGGGCACAAAAGCCAATAGGTCGGAACATAACGAATGACCGCCGTCGTATCTGCAGCGCATTCCAAGCAGACATGCGCTGATCATAATCGTGATATTATCTCTTAGCAATGAACTGTTTAATCTACAAAACTAACGGGTTCTTCATTTTCATCCCTTGACTCCACCGATCCGATAATGTAAGCGGTTTCGCCCATGCCCTCCAGTCTCATTAGAGCATCGCTCGCTTCTTCTTCGCTCACAACAATCACCAGCCCGAGGCCGTTATTGAAGGTCCGCATCATTTCCTGATCCGACATCTGTCCCGCCTTCTGGAGAAAATGGAAGATAGGCTGAGAAGTCCAGGATAATTTGTGTATAACCGCCTTGCATGCTCCCGGGAGGATACGGGGGATATTGTCAATAAGTCCTCCTCCGGTGATGTGGGAAATGCCATAGATCTGGAAATCTCGCCGCAGATTCGCGACAACCCTGGCGTATATCCTGGTAGGCTCCAGGAGCTCTTCTCCAAGTGTTCGCCCGAAATCCTCCACATAATCATCCACTGACATTTTCAGCCCTTCAAAGAAGATCTTGCGCACCAGGGAATAGCCGTTACTGTGCAGACCGCTTGATCCAATTCCGATGAGCTTATGCCCCACCGCAATCTCCGAACCGTCCAAAAGGTCTTCGTTATCGGCCAGTCCAACCACGAAACCGGCAAGATCATATTCATTATCGGCATAGAAACCCGGCATTTCAGCGGTTTCC
This sequence comes from Thermodesulfobacteriota bacterium, assembly GCA_034660135.1. GTDB lineage: Bacteria > Desulfobacterota > DSM-4660 > Desulfatiglandales > Desulfatiglandaceae > JAYEIR01. Next base: position 14,039 of record JAYEIR010000175.1, on the reverse strand, counting down.
CCTCCGATGAGCGAGCATTCGGCGTCCTTACAACCCGTTGCAATGCCCTTGACAATATCCAGGACCTTGTCCTCATCCAGCTTTCCCAGTGATATGTAGTCCAAGAGAAAAAGCGGGACAGCCCCTTGAACCACAATATCGTTCACGCACATGGCAACAAGATCAATGCCGATAGTGTCGTGTTTGTCAAGCATAAACGCGATCTTAAGCTTTGTACCAACTCCATCGGTCGAACTCACAAGCACGGGTTTTTTGATATTCTGCATATTTAAGGAAAAAACCCCGGCAAATCCACCTATATCGGTTATTACACCGGGCTTGAAGGTTTCACTCACGATCGGCTTTAATAGTTCCACAAGCCGGTTCCCTGCGTCAATATCAACGCCTGCGTCAGCGTATTTGCCTTTTTTCTGATCCTGTTTCATTTGTCTAAATACCTTTTCTCAATAACTTCGGGTAAAAACTGTACGCAACTATCTTTTATTATCCGCCAACCGGGTTGTCAAATCTTTTCTCTTGTCAATGCCTTCAAACAGCCCGGTGCGGTCCTGCTCAATTTTTTCTTTCATGACCCGCACATAATCCGGACTTTTGTCATCCTTCCATCGTGGATAGCCCCCTTCCCAGACATATCTAATCAGTGCCTGAAACGACGGCCTGTCAAAAGTATACACGCCGATGGCCACGATTTTTCTCTCTTTATCCACAATAAATGGGACCTGGACATGTCTTGCATATTTTTTGATTATGTCCTGTACTATAGCCTGGTTCTTTACGCCATCCGGCTTCTGCCTGAAATTGTCAGGGTCTTCAGGGAAGGGGAATCCCCGGTATACTTCACCAATGAAACCCGTATGACGGAATCCGTGGATGGCTCCCATGAGATCTCCAATATCCTCTCGATCAATGATATAATAGATATCCCACGACGTCTTGATAGGTTCGTGCCCGTGATCTCCGGTTATTCTTGAGATGTTATCGCAGAATTCAGTAGCGAAAAAAAAGTAATGGTCAAGAAGAAGCATATCCGAATCGATATTGAAAAAGCCGAAGGCAATGGTGCCATGGCTGATTGAATCAAATGATAGAGGCATAAAACAGGTCTCCGTGTTTTCAGGTTATTATTTTCATTCTTGGCTAAATCAAAGGCTTATACAAGGAAAAAATGCAATCAAGCTAAAATCGTTTGTTGCAAACTCGGTACGATAAGAGTATGAATTACCTGTTTGACAGTAGTCCTAATTAGTGTCTGAACGAAAACCTCGAAATGAAAACGAATACAACATCAATCATGAAGTTTTACTCAGTTTGGGTTAATTCCATTAATCCAAAATCCAAAACCCAAAATCTAACAGAGGCCACTCTCCCTTCTGTCCAGGTGGAAGCCATGATTAGAATTGCTGCCTATTTGAGGTGAAGCTATGAGTATACATTTTAAGAAGATTAAATCCAAAACTCAATTTATGAATCCATTTAAGGACTTGACCCTTGATGAATTTCCATTTGAGATACGGTTTGATCCCCTGACCGGGAAAACAGGACGTGTCTTTGACCTGAGATATAAAGCTGAGCGGCCTGATTTTTCGGAGGTTATTAAATTATCAAAAGAGATCTTTTGCCCGTTCTGCCCGGATACCCTCGAAAAATCCACACCTCTTTTTCCTGAGAAGTTGATTCCAGAGGGGAGGATTCGAGTGGGCCAGGCATCACTCATACCTAATCTGGCACCTTTTGATAAGTTTGCAGGTGTGGTAATCCTGTCTGATCAACACTATATCGCGATTGAAGATCTAAATCCTGAAAGCATGCTTGACGCCTTTTCCGCTGCACTGGTTTTTGCGAAAAGGGTTTTCGATTTGGATCCTAAAGTGAATTCTTGCAGTGTGAACTGGAATTACATGCCTCCCTCCGGGTCAAGTATGGTCCATCCTCACCTCCAGGTAAACTGCGGCGAGGTCCCTACGAACGAAATGCGTATGCAGATAGACGGTTCAAGGGAATACTACGAAAAGACAGGAGCCAATTTCTGGCAGGACCTTATGGAAGCGGAGAGGGAGTCCAAAGTGCGCTACCTTGGTGAGATAGGTCCCACTTTTTGGACCTTGAGCTATGTTCCATATGGTTTTCTGCCGGACGTATCGTGCATTTTTAAGGACCACTGGTCTATCTGCGATTTAGAAGAGAGTGATCTTGTTCCTTTTTTGAAGGGACTTTCGAATGTATTTACGTATTTTGGCCAGGAAGGCATTAATAGTTTCAATATGTCGATGTTTTCCGTGAGAGAGGATGAGCATTTCCGTATTAATTCGAGGATCTGTCCACGGCTTTACCCCAGGCCCATCGGGAACAGTGATCATAGCTATCTCCAGACAATCCATAATGAGCCATTTACTGTAAGACCCCCGGAAGCGGTTTGCCGGAAACTCAAAGGATTTTTTGATTAATGGTTGCTTATATAGAAAATGCAAAACATTATAAGGAGGTTTCGTAATGGGAAGTCAGAGTTTGGTAGAAGGCAAAAAAATTCTCGTGGTAGATGATGAATCTGATATTATGGAAGCATTGAGAGACCTGCTGCCCATGTGTGAGCTTGCAGGGGCCTCCACCTTTGAAGGAGGCAAGGAACTGCTGGAAAACCAGTATTTTGATATAGCGATACTGGATATTATGGGAGTTAGGGGCTATGACCTGCTATCAGTTGCAAAAACGAAAAACATAATACCCATCATGTTGACGGCTCATGCTCTAAGTCCTGAAAATACCGTGAAATCCTACGAGAAAGGGGCTGCATCTTATATCCCCAAAGAGGAAATCAGCAACATTGAAACATACTTGAATGATGTGCTGGAGGCCAAAGAAAAAGGTGCAAATTCCTGGTGGCGCTGGCTTGATAGATTAGGGGACTATTATGTGGAAAGATTCGGGCCTGACTGGAAAGATAAGAACAAGGAATTCTGGAACAAATTTCCATCCTGGTAGGCACCGGTAATTGAGATATCAAGCCTGACGATTCGAGAGCCGTTTCCCATTGCAAACCAGTTGCGTCCACACAGTTCACTTCAAGGCATATCAGACCCTGGCCCAGGGGCTGTCAGTGATCGGCTAACAGAGTAAATCCGAGTTAGGAACGTGGACGAAATAACTTCCACGACTATGCATCCCGGCTTCAGGGCATCTTTGTCCGGTCCTCAATCTCAAAATCCTCGAAATAGTCTTGCTATTCCTGTGGTTTTGAGCTTTCGGATCGAACAAATCCACCCTAAATCCGAGCGCCTACTTGCGGAAGTTGTTTCGTCCACGTTCCTTACTTTTGTTTCACGATACAATTAAGACCGTGTACCGGAGCATAAATGAATGGTTGGAAAAACTGAGAGCATCTTGAACCAGATTGGTAAGACCCCGCTGGTTCCAATTACCAAACTCAATCCGAATAAAGATGTGCAGATCCTGGCTAAGCTCGAATCCTTTAACCCGGGGGGATCCATAAAGGACAGGCCTGCCCTGTATATGATTGAGGAAGCTGAGAAAACAGGGGAGCTCACAACAAACAAGATAATTCTGGAAGCCACCAGTGGAAACACCGGGATAGGGCTTGCTCTTGTCGCTGCGGTGAAAGGCTACCGCATTCTTCTTACCATGTCCGAGTCGGTCAGCGAAGAGCGTGTTAAAATCCTTAAGGCCCTGGGTGCGGAAATACACTTTACACCGGATAGGCTCGGCACCGACGGGGCCATTGAATATGTTTATAATCTGCTGAGAGAAGAACCTGACAAGTACTGGCTTGCAGATCAATTTAATAACGATGCAAACTGGATGTCCCATTACCATGGCACGGCCATGGAGATATGGGAACAGACAAACGGCAGGTTAGACGTTGTTGTGGCAGCCATGGGCACGACTGGGACATTGATGGGGCTGAGCAGACGATTCAAGGAACTTGATCCTGAGGTGCAGATTGTTGGTGTAGAGCCCTATCTCGGTCACAAGATCCAGGGCCTCAAGAACATGAAGGAATCATATCAGCCGGGCATTTTTGAGAAAAAACGTCTTGATCGAATCATCCATATTGACGATGAGGAGGCATATCAGACATCGCGCACGTTAGCGAAGAAAGAGGGGCTCTTTGTGGGGATGAGTTCAGGGGCAGCTTTGGCCGCAGCGAGACGGATTGCGGGGGAGATAACAAAAGGCAGGATAGTTGTCATCCTTCCTGATGGTGGCGAGAGATACCTGACCACACCTCTTTTTGTGACAAAAAAGAAGTCCGGGCTGCGCATATATAATACCCTTACCCGAAAAAAAGAAGAATTTACTCCAATTGAAGAGGACAGGGTAACCATGTACTCCTGCGGCCCGACCCTTTGCCGGTTGATCCAATTGGGGCAGTGCAGGCGTTTCCTGTTCGCGGATTTGATCAGACGTTACTTAGAGTACAAAGGCTACGAAGTGACACTCGTCATGAATGTCACTGACCTTGATGACACGACCATAGAAGGAGCTGAGAAGTCAGGCGCTCAACTGAAAGATTTTACTGAGAAATATTACCAGGATTTTATGGATGATCTGGACACGTTAAATATCAAGAGAGCCGATAAATATCCCAGGGCGAGTGATCATGTGGATGATATGATAGATCTCACCCGGAAGCTCTTAGAAAAGGGATACGCTTATGAGAAATTCCATTCCATCTATTTTGATATTTCCCGGTTCAGGAACTACGGCAAGCTCTCGCGAATTGATTTAGAAAAGATCAGGCTTGGCAAAACAGTTGATCTGGACCAGTATGAAAAGGAAAACCCGCGAGACTTTACTCTCCTTAAAAGGTCAAAGCTCAATGAATTAAAGAAAGGAATATTTTATCAAACGCCCTGGGGGAACATCAGGCCCGGATGGCACATGGAATGTTCTGCCATGGCCATGAAACACCTGGGCCCAACGTATGATATACACACAAGCGGCGTTGATCTTATATTTCCACATCATGAAAACGTAATTGCCATCAGCCAGGCCATCACGGACAGGCCCCTTGCCAATTATTGGGTCCACAACGAATTGGTCATGATCAACGGCAATAAAGCCCAGGACGTCTCAAAGGACGATGGCCTGACCTTGAGGGATCTCCTGGGGCATGGCTATACCGGCAGAGAAATCCGGTACTTGCTAATCAGTCGCTATTATCGAAAGCCTCTCTTTTTTTTATTATCCAAACTGGCCACGGCCAGAAATACAATTGCCCACCTTGATAAGTTCGTACAGAAACTCCATTTCGCCAAACCCGGTCCGGCAGACCCGGAGATGGATCAAGTGGTCTACGATTTAAGACACAAATTTTCCGAATCTATGGATAATGACCTTAATATTGCTGCTGCCCTGGCTGCCCTGTTTGAGTTCACGCACCGTGTAAACAGGATAATGGATCGAAAAGGCCTGTCCTCATCTGACAGGGAAAAGGTGTTAAAGGCCCTTGGGCGAATAAACTCAGTGCTGGGTGTCATGGACCTTGAACCCGCAAGCGCGGATGAAGACATAGAGGCTTTGATCCAAAAAAGGGAGCATGCAAGGAGAAACAATGAGTGGGAGACTGCGGATCGGTTGCGCAAGGAGTTGAGAGACAGGGGGGTCGAGGTAATTGATACTAATCAGGGACCGGTGTGGCGCAAGATTGAATGAGCATGGGGTCAAGGTTGATCCATCAAAGGTCTGTAGAAGTCAGGCCGTCTGTCTTTCAGGCGATCGTTTTGCGCCGTAACACTCTTATCCCTGGCCTCTTTCGGGTCTATGTCCACGATTACAACACCGGTATCCTCATCCCCCATCCCGGCGACAGCATTTCCTTGGCTATCCAGGATCTGGCTGTTTCCTGTAAACCTCAACGGGTCTTTGCCGCCCCTGGATTCGGTTCCAATGCGGTTGGCGGTGAGAGAAAAAACACTGTTTTCAATGGACCGTGTGCGCATGGCTGCCTGGCAGTGCGGAAGTACGAGGTTGGCAGGGTGACAAATGACATCAGCACCAAGGAGAGTCAGGACCCTGGCGGATTCAGGGAAGATCCAGTCAAAGCAGATCATGACCCCTATCCTTGCAGGACCAAGATCAAAGACCCTGAACCCTGTATCTCCCGGGTCAAAAAAGTACTTTTCTTCTGCAAAGAGATGGATTTTCCTGTATATTCCCACAAAGCTGCGAGGCCCGGCGATTGCCGCTGAATTATAGACACAACTCCCGGCCCGTTCTGCCAGGCCAAAGACCAGAAACATGTCACGATCCCGCGCCAGCGTCATCATGGCCTGGCAGGTCTTGCCGGAGGGGACGTCTTCTGCCAGATTCTCCACCTCTTGCCTGGACACGAACTGGTATCCGGTGTTAAAAAGCTCGGGCAATACCACAAGGTCGGCCTCGACCGAGGAGAGATCTCTTGTGGCATTTTCGATATTTGCATCTACTTGCCCGAAAAGAGGAAAATTTTGATAAACCCCGACTCTCATATTTATGTGCCTAAAGTGCCTGTTTCTATATCAACCAAACAGGCCAGACCAATAATCTTTATGCCTTGTATCTATGAACTTGAGAGGTTACAATTTAGTACCAAAAATATGTTTGAGTTCAAAACGTGCAGAATTTTTTTGCGATCTTCGGAAAGCTCCTTCCACAAGAAATTCGTTCTAATGTCCTTTTTTTGCTTTGAGCTTTCAGCTTTAAACTTTGATCTTTTCCGGCTTGTCCGGGTTAGGTTCTATTCTTTTCGGAAAACATGTTGCTGTCAAGAATAAAGATGCAACCCTGAACCCGTGAACGGTTACAGAAGTGGCAAAGCCTTTTACCTGTTTCTAACCTCAGTTCGATAATATTTTGCATGGTATGTATTTATGTTTGACTCCCTGAAACTTTCGGATTTTTCAGAAAAACAGTGCGGAATCTTGAGAATGGCCTCGAGCACAAGGCCCATGATCTGGATTGTAGAAGAAAATGGTGTCAGGGCCGTTGTCAAGGACTTCAACCGTAACAAATTTATCTTCCGGAATTCAATAGGACGCTTTCTGTTATGGAGAGAGGCCAAGGCCTATAGAAGACTCAAGAACATCCGTGGAACGCCGGCGTTATTCAAAATTGTTGACGGGATGGCCATAGTCTTGGAAAAAATTCCCGGCAGGAATCTGGAGAATCTTGAACATGGGACAGGCCTTCCGGACAATTTTTTTGCCGACTTGAAGGACCTGGTGGACAGTTTCCACAAGAGAGGACTGGCACATTGTGACCTTAAGCGGGCGCCTAATTTTATCTTAGGGCACGATGGGCTACCTTACATCATTGACTGGGGTGCATCCATCTCTGAGAGTGAGTTCAAATTCTTTCCGCTGAATCGTATTTATCAAAGATTTGTTATGGATGACTATATGGCCATCATCAAGCTGAAGATGCGCCATGCTCCTGAGGAAGTAACCCCTGAGGAAAGGGCACGTTACAATCGTCGGAGCAAAGCAGAGATTCTCGTAAGGACCGTCAGAGACCGGCTGCGGGATTTCCTGCAGAAGGTCGCATGAGATATAAGAGGACGGATTGTTATTGAGTATACAATCTCAGCTTGTACTGGTACCCGGGCCCGCTTGTCCAGGAGATATTCAGGTCAATCTGCTTGAGACTGGAGGAATCGTTTTCCGTTCCTGGAAACACAAAATCCCTTACAGTTATGTCCCAGCAATAGCCCGGAAAGTCCTCTCCGAAATCGCCTGAGTCCGACGTCAGGTCCTCTGATTTCTTCATTTCGATTTCGGCCATTTTCATCTGGGCCAGGAGTGGACCTGTTGTGTTGAATCTCGCCTCGCCGGCCAGGGATACACTCTGGGACTGTAATCCCAGCACTGCGGTTAGTGCTATGGCCACGATGGCCATGGCCACCATTACCTCAAGGAGAGTGAAACCGGCTTTTACATGATTAAGATGAAGTCTGAAATTCAGGATGTTATACGTCCTCAAAATCCAAATATCCTTTCAGGACTGTGACCTTTCTCAAGAAAGGGCTCAACACAAGCGTGAACTTACTGCCGTCTTCTGAACCCAAATGGATCGCCGATGGCTGCATGTATCCTTTTTTATTGAATAAAATGGTGGCTTCTCCGGCCATTTTTTTCCCTTTGATATTCGACCAGACGTCAAGGATACGAACCCCTGAGGGAAGAGAGGTCGCCTTTTCACGGATGAGCAAGCGTTCTTCCTCGGTCATATCCTCCGAATCGATCCAGAATCGATTGGATCCAAGGTCGAAATGGAGAGTTAAGGAATTTTGCTCACGGACGGCCTGGTTCCGCAGATTTTTTATTATTGCTGTCAATTTGCGGGTCGTGCTTTTGAGGTCATCAGTCAATAGAGAATATCGAAACCGAGGTATCGCCAGCGCAAGCGTCGACCCGATCAAAAGAATGACTATTGTGAGTTCAATGAAAGTGTAGCCTCTTTCGTGAAGAAACGATCTGCGAATCCAACCGGGTTTCTCCTGTCCACTTCCAAAGATTGTCATTCTATCTCACCTTAAACTCAGACTTTCCCCATCTTCCGACCTCGTTGAGTGGTTGAGTGGTCGAATAGTTAAGTGATTAAAATTATAGAGCGATTTGTTTTCAGCAAGAAAATTGGACATTTAGCCCTTAGGTATTAGCCGTATGAAACAAATAACAGCCAAATAGCTAATAGCAACTCTTGCCGGCAATCGGCATCCAAAATGGATAGAGTCATTTAACTTTCAGGCATTTTAGGCACTTTACACTTTAGGCACTTGTAAATGCACGCAGAAGCAAGCCCCCTTCCAGGGGGCAAATCAAGTCCACGTCCTCTCGGCGTGGATTCTTTAGCCCTACTCCATCTCCCAGTTGTTGATATCCTTGTCATGACTTTCTCCGCCTATCTGCCCATCCGCACCGCATGATATAAGGTCAAAGTCATAGTGAAGGCCGGGACAAAGATAGATATACTCATTTCCCCATGGATCTTTTGGAACCTTGCCTTTCTCTAAATATCCGCCCTCTCTCCAGGCCCTGGGAAGCTGTCCAACGGTTGGAGCTTCGACAAGTGCCTCCAATCCCTGTTCAGTGGATGGATAGGCCCCATTGTCGAGTTTATACAGCTTGAGGGCCGTTTCTATGCTCTCCACCTGGATACGGGCCTTCATTTGCCTGGCCTCTTCAGGTCTGCCCATAATTCTCGGAATAATCAGCCCTGCCAGGACGCCCAGGATCACAATAACCACCATGAGTTCGATCAATGTAAAACCCCGATCATTCGATTTATTTGACGACATGTTTTTTCTCCGTATTTGCTTGCTTATAAACAACTCAGATCTCCCCTCACCGTATCATCTGGTTCATCTCAAAAATGGGGAGTAAAATGGAAACAACAATAAATCCTACGACAACACCCATAATCAAAATCATTACTGGTTCGAGCATTGAGGTCATAGCCGTTATCTGAGCCTCGGTTTCGCGCTCATAGGTTTCTGCAACTTTTTTGAGCATATTCTCCAGTTCCCCGCTTTGCTCGCCGACAGATATCATCTGTACTGCGATAGGCGGAAACCATCGGCTCTGGCCAAGGGGAGTTGCAAGGTCTTTGCCTGCCTCGATTTGTTCCATTGCATTATCGATGGCCTCAGCAAGCAGGGTGTTATTGACAATATTCCGGACAATTCTGAGCGCAGACAAAAGCGTGACGCCACTTTGAAGGAGACTGCCAAGGGTCCTCCCAAAGCGCGCAACAGCCATTCTTGTGTTGATAGCTCCGAGGACAGGGATACGGAGCTTGAATTCATCCCAGATATGATTGCCTTTTGGGGTTTTTATAAATTTTCTAAACAAAATAATTCCCCCAACTAAAGCAATCAGGACAAGCCACCAGAATGATTTCAGAAAATTGCTTACATCAATAAGCACGATGGTAGGCAATGGGAGAGACTGCTCCATCTCTCCAAATATCCTGGTAATATTGGGGACAATAAAAGTAATCAAGAAAAAAAGGATCAGGCTTCCTATCAAAAACATGAAAACCGGATAGGCCAAGGCCGCTTTAATGCGTCCTGTTAATGCCTGTTGGTGTTCACTGAATTCTGAAAGGCGTTCAAGCACTAAATCAAGAGAACCGGAAGCTTCCCCTGCTCGCACCATGTTGATGTAGACCTGTGAAAATACGTTTGGATGCTGGGACAGGGAAAGGGCCAGGCTGTTTCCCTGATTTACCGATTCCTTGATCTGCGCAAGGATCTTTTTAAGGAGAGGGTTGCCGGCCTGTAATACGACTGCCTCCAGAGATCCAACGAGAGTTACCCCGGCTCCAAGCAAGGTTGATATCTGTCGCGTCATAGCAGAAATCTCTGCTGGTTTGACACGCCTGAAAATGCTTAGAATAGACTTCGCGTCTGAACCTGTGTCTCTCGGCGTGGAATAGGTTTCCTTTACTTCAACAGGGAAAGTACCTGATCCTCTTAGCTTTTGCCTCGCTGACACTGCGCTGTCAGCATCAATAATGCCATTTATGCTCTTGCCACTCCTGTCAAGGGCTGTATATTCATAAACCGGCATAGTTCTGTAATCCCAGGTAATTATACATGATACTGGACACTGGCCTCTGGATACCGGCCGAAGATCCAGTCTCTATCGGGGATGAAATAAGGAATCCTTTTTCTTTATCCGGCATCGTGAAGCCTCGTTGGTTTGTCCGTACCGGGCCTGTACGGAGATCCAAATTTGATGAAGTCGCAAAAAGGCACAAAAAGTGAAAGCGGCCTGTAGTAATATCAAGAGGTTGCAAACAAGAAAAATTTGAAATTGGACTTTTTACGAAACCATCAAATTTATGTTAGCAACACTTGTAACTCGTGTCAACAAAGGGCTCGCCCAAGGATAACTTCACAGAATTGACGCTCAGATTCGTGTGAGATTTTGTCGATCCGATTTTGCCCCTGACTTTGACGTTTTGCTGCGCGGTGGCTGGATACCTTGACTTATTTGCTTTAGTTCATTAGTGTCCGTGTCCAGGATTTTTGTTTTCAAGCGTACCGCAGGAACAGTGTGTGGGTTTAATGAATTTCCCTGGTAAAATCTTCCTTTTTCTTCTTTTGCTCAGCATCTGCCTGGGTACCGCCCATGGAATGTGCGGGGAAACCAGTATGCCCCCGTCCGTCCAGGATATCTCGCAGACCAAGACGCGGGAGGACAGCTCAGAGATCAATATTGGCGCGTCATTAGTCTCAATCTTTCGGGACCATATCTCGGCAGTGGACGGCGACAGGTGCCCGAGTCTTCCTTCCTGTTCCTCGTACAGTGTCATGGCCTTTAAAAAGCACGGATTCTTCATTGGCTGGTTGATGACCGTTGATCGATTGATTCACGAAATTGACGAAGAATCTGTCTCCCCTCTTGTTAACTATAAAGGCCGGGCTAAGATTTTTGACCCGGTTGAGAATAATGACTTTTGGTGGTTTTGTGGTGATGACAAATAGGATTAAGTGGTTGTGGCTAATTGTTGCGTGCATGGTTGTTCTGTTGTTGAGAACGTCCCCGGCCTTCTCAAATCAGATTGTCATTGACAGCAATGATCAATTTGATTTTGCATATGCCTGTATGGAACGAGGAGAGTATGACCAGGCAGTGGCCGAGTTTGAGAGGTTCACCCACTTTTTTCCGAACGACTCCAGGGTTCCAAAGGCCCGCTACCTTATCGGGATGTGCTATCTGAAAAGCAGCCGGTATGAACCTGCAAGGGAGATCTTTTCCCGGATCATCGATGCCAATCAGGGTACTCGACTTGCAGGGAAGGCCCTTTTCTTGATCGGTGAATCTTATTATGAAGAGGGAGAGCTTCACACAGCCGAATATTTTTTTGCGAGGGTGATTGAAGAATACCCCTTCGGGGATTTGAAGAATTCCGCGCTCTATCGGCTTGGCTGGGCCAGGATGGAGTCGAATGAGTGGCAGAAAGCCTCAGAGGCCTTTTGTAAGGTGAACGAACAAAGCCCGCTTTATGATAATTCCCGGGAACTTGCGAAACAAAGCCTTGAAGGAGAAGCCCTGCTATATAAGGACCCCGCATACGCAGGTGTGCTTGCCGTGATTCCTGGCCTCGGACATGTGTATGTCTCGCGCTACAAGAATGCAGCAGTGGCGTTTGTGCTGAACGCTCTTTTCATATGGGCGGCAGTGGAAGCCTTTCATCAAGACCATAATGTCCTGGGCGGAATCTTGGCCTTTCTCGAAATAGGGTGGTATTCCGGAAATATTTACAGTGCAATCAACGCTACCCATAAGTACAACCGTAAAGTGCGGGATGACTTCAGAAAGGGCCTGAAGGATCAGCTCGATCTCCGCATTATTGCCGCAAAAAAAGGTGAAATCGCCCTTGCCATGAGTCTTCGATTTTAGCTCCTCACAAGATCAACATCCTTGATATATCATTCCCCCCAACGGCAAAAGCCGTATTTGTGAACAGCATGTTTGAATGGCTGATCTATTATTGATTTTATGAGTCTTATCCCTAATCCCGACTCGTCGGGATAGCCTATCCACCTGAATAGATGAAGTAGACCACCAAGCATTTTGACATTTCCGTGTTATGGTGTTAAAATGTATTTGCATGCCATATAAAGGAGAAAGGAGGCAAAGGAATGCAAGATAAACGGATAACCATCCGAATACCATTTGAAATATGGAAAGCTCTCAGGGAACTCCAGACTGTGGGGAAAATTACCAGCATCCAGCAGGCGGCCGTCACCGGCATGAACAAGCTTATTGAATCCCTGAAAAGGGGTGAGGAGGACAACCAAAGGGGCGCTGCCAAAAAACGTGTGCTGGACGTTCTGGTAAAGGAAAAACCTCTTGGAAACTGGGAAGATATACACAGGGAAAGGACGGAAGCCGATGCTGACAGGTCTTGATACAGGGTTTTTCTTTGCCCTGCAGGAGCAAAATCCAGTTACGTTCCGTGTCTGGCAGGAGCGTGAGACAATAACCTCGGTCATTGTTTTGTACGAGCTCCAAAGGAAACTTCTGAAAGGGGAATTTAAGGAGTGGCCAACGATCATTTCGGATATAAGCGAAGCCGTAAATGTTATGCCGGTTAATAAGGAAACCGCTCTCAAGGCAAGTCACATCGGTCATGGTACCGGAATGCCAGGATTGGATGCATTGATCCTGAGTTCACTTCTGGTGCCTGATTGCACTGAAATATATACCACCGATTCGCATTTTGAGTTGTATCAGAAAAAGGGGGTCAAAATCATTAACCTTTTTTCGTAAACAATTGTTAAGGAACGTGGACGAAATAACTTCCACGACTATGCATCCCGGCTTCAGGGCATCTTTGTCCGGTCCTCAATCTCAAAATCCTCGAAATAGTCTTGCTATTCCTGTGGTTTTGAGCTTTCGGATCGAACAAATCCACCCTAAATCCGAGCGCCTACTTGCGGAAGTTGTTTCGTCCACGTTCCTAACGTTCAAAAGTGTTGGCATGGTTTAAAGTTTGATCACTCTTGTCCAGGAAGGGTTTTTCGTTGGACAGCAATGAAGTTTCTTAGAATTTTAAGGGCGTCCCGCCATCCAAATGGAGACAGGGCGGGTACCGGCAGTCAACAACCATGGCGGATTCGGACGGTGGGCCTTCCTGGAAATTGACGATCCATGGAATGCAAAGAGCGTGATTCGTGACTTCCTCAAACATTAGATCCACGCATTCCTCTCCTGCCTGAATAGAGAGGAAAGAACGGAGTAAAAAGGGAGGATTTTCAATGCAGAATACAGGAACAAAATTGGTTGAAATAAAAAGAAAGCTATCACGACTTCCTGTCTCTGAACTGGATGAAGTAAATGATTTTGTTGGTTTTCTCCTGTCTCGCCATATGGGCGAGGGAAGGAGAAATATCCATATGAGAGGTGTATGGGCGGGAAAAGGTTTTGAAAAGATTGATGTTCAAAAAAAGATCAAGTCACTCAGAAAAGATATTTCCGAATCCATTTTAAAAAAAGGCAAATAAGCGATGGACTATCTTGCGGATACAGTTA
>JAYEIR010000174.1:0-2543 GCA_034660135.1 Thermodesulfobacteriota bacterium | reverse complement strand
TGCCCCCTTCCTCATTATAGGCCATTATCCCGATGGACAGATCAAACATTCAAATTCCCGTTCAGCTTTTAAGTAGACGCAGAGCGTGGGAACGAGGCAACCCAATAAGCCCAACGAACTCAATGAACTCAAAAAACCCCATAAACCCAAGCAACCCCATAAACCCAACAAACCCAATAAACCCTATAAACTCAACAAACTCAACAAACCCAAAGAACTCTATGCTTTCTCAACAAACTCATTATAGTCTTTAAAAAGAAAGGGCAGGTGTCTCCATATTTCACGCCAGGGAGCATGGCATTTGAGGGTAATCCAGAAGGCCTCTCGCACCACCTTTCTCGATATTTTCGAATAGCCATGCTCTCTTTCCCTGAAAATAATCGGAACCTCACACACCTTGAAGCTATGTTTAAAGGCCAGGCAGGTCAGCTCTATCTGAAATGCATATCCATCCGACCTGATTCTGTCAAGGTCGATGGTTTCCAGGACGGCTCTCCTGTAGCACCTGAACCCTGCGGTGAAATCCCAGACAGGCCTGACCACGACAAACGAGACAAAAATATTGGCAAGCTTGCTGAGCAGGAGCCTGCGAAACCTCCATCCCTCGACCCTCACGCCATTTATGTACCTGCTTCCTATGACAAGGTCCGCCTCTTCCGATGCTTTGATAAGATTTTTAATATAGGCAGGATCATGGGAGAGATCAGCATCCATTTCCATAATCAGATCAGCTTTTTTTCCAATTGCTACCTTGAATCCCTCTAAATATGCAGAGCCTAAACCGGCTTTATGGGCCCTATGAATTACGCTCAAACGGGGGTATTTAAGAGCTAAGTCATCAGCAATTTGCCCTGTGCCATCCGGGGAATTATCGTCAACCACGATGATGTTAAATCCCGGGTGAAGGGCGAGGATCTGGTCCACAAGCTTCTCAAGATTCTTAGCCTCATTGAAAGTCGGGATAACAATATATGTTTTCATCGTAACTACTCAGGTTCAAAGGGGCAGAGGCATAAAGTTTAAGAGCCTGTTTGGTGTGTCTGGTTGATCTGTCTGTCCGGCGCTCTCTGGCCTTTGACGGCTTTTTACAAATTCATCATCTTTCCGGGTCCGCAATTCCTATCGTAAACTCGTTGCAATGCCCAGGAATAAGATTACTGTGGTTTCACTTCTTCTTTGCCTTTGTGACTTTGTGCCTTTGCCCCTTTGTGCCTCCTGAATAGTTACCTGGCACCCTGGCCGAAGAGAACTACTCCGATAGTCTTGAGCAGGATCTTGGTATCCAAAAGGAGGGACATATTCTTTATGTAAAAGACATCGTATTCCAGCTTCTTCAATGCATCCTCAACAGATGCCCCGTATCCGTACTTAACCTGAGCCCAACCGGTGATACCCGGCCGCACAGAATGGCGGATGGTATAATAAGGGATCCTGGCCTTAAGGGACTGGACGAACTCAGGCCTTTCAGGTCTCGGACCTATAAAACTCATATCTCCCCGGAACACATTGACAATCTGGGGGAGTTCATCAATTCTCAAGAATCGGATCAGTCGCCCTACCCTGGTCACTCGCGGGTCATCTTCATCGGCCCACACAGCCCCTTCCTGCTCAGCATCCTGTCTCATGGAACGAAACTTCCAGACAATATACACCTCTTCATCTTTGCCAACGCGCTCCTGTCTGAAAAAGACCGGGCCACGGGATTCAATCTTTATGGCAATAGCGGTTAGAAGCACAATCGGGGCGGAAATAATAAGGAGCAGGCCGGAAGTCGCGAAGTCGATCAACCGTTTAACCCTCTGAACATAGGGTTTTGAAAGCAGATAGAAGCCATCTGCGAAGAGCAACCAGTCATATCGAAGGTGCTCCACTGGAATGGAACCTGTCATCTCCTCATATACTGCTGGCATGTCCATTATGGTCAGACCGTGCAATCGACTCTTCAGTGCATGGTCGATAAGTTCACGTGGGCGATCGTGGGTAATGGCCAGGATAGCAGTTCTGACCCCCTTTTGATCCGCGATATCCATCAACTGGTCTGTAGTCCCTATCACAGGCTCACTCCCCACAGTCCGGCCCAGCTTTGCCGGATCATCATCCAAAAATCCAACAACCCTGTAAGGAGAACCGGCATTTTCCAGTAGATGGTAAAGTTTAGTGGCGGATCGGCCTGCGCCCACAATCAGGACATCCTCCTTCCCAATGCCTGCAGGAAATATGGCTGATAGAATCCATCGCCAGCCGGACAAAAAACAAAAAACAAGCATCATCTGGATGACAAATATACCTCGACCATATTGCCAGTTCGGTAATGTATAGAATATGAACACTACGACGAAACCAGCCATGCCGACAGCTACGGCCAACCGGAGGCCTGTATCCCTTGACAGACGTGTACGCTCCATATTGTAAAGGTCAAAGATATAGATCATAATCATATATGTCAGGAGGGTAAAAGCGCTCGCACCGGTGTAGATCGCAAAGACCTCAATTGAATGGAACAGACGAATCAACGGAGAGAGCCAGGTAGCAGCCAGGATCAG
>JAYEIR010000173.1:0-2543 GCA_034660135.1 Thermodesulfobacteriota bacterium | reverse complement strand
CAGAAGTGGCCGTCATTCCAGAAAAAGCAGGAATCCAGACGCTTCGAGAGACCTGGATTACGGGGCAAGCCCGGAATGACGTTAAGCCCTTTTTATATAAGCATCACGCTAATCCGCGATGAGCCATGTTTGTAAGAGGAAATAAGGAATCCGGCAGTGCCGCACGCTGGGTCAAGAACAGTGTCCTCTTTTGCCGGATTTACAATCTCAACCATAAAATCAATGATATGCCGCGGTGTACGAAACTGCCCTGCATCTCCCTGACTGCTTAGAACGGAAAGCAGGTACTCGAATGCGTCTCCTAAGCGTTCGCTGTGATCATAGGTGAAACCGTTTATTTCCTTAAGGAAGAGATTAAGCGTTTCCGGGTCCCTGTAAGGGAGAAACGCTCCTTTGAAAATATCCCTGAAAAGCTGGGGGACATTTTCATTCATATTCATCTTCTCTATGCCCTCGGCATAAAGGAGAAGACGTTCGTGACCACTGAATTTGCGGTCCAGCAGGCGGCTCCAGGCGTACTGTTTGAATTCGCCCGTAAAAAAGGTGGCCTTACCTCCGAGTTCCTCGGTTTGATTGTCCATGTCGTCCATGAACTTGTAGATCATGGCGATGGTTATCTGTTCCACCTGTGATTTGGGGTCGGGAACCTTGCCTACGAGGATGTCACGCGCGGAATCTATCCGCTTTTTTGTTCCGTTATCAAGCATGGCTCATTTTTTTGACAGGATTAACAGGATAGACAGGATAATGTAAAAAGTCTCAAAGAAATTCAAGTTTATCCCCTTAATCTTGTCTAAGAAGTTTTTCTTTTGCGTTTTACGCCTCGACGGCCATAGGCAGTCTGTTTTTCCTTTACCTCAAATCCGATCTTCTTGCATGGTTTCGCAGGTGGCGTCATAAGTTGCCGGATCGCCTCAAAAATGGTCTGAATCTGTTCATCATGACTTTCCAGATGTTGTTCGAGTTCTGCAAGTTTCCGTGCCAGTTTGTTATTGGATGAAATCATTTTTCTTAACTGAACGAAAGCTCTCATGATTGCAATATTCACGTCAATTGCTTGCTTGCTAGGAGGCTGTCCGACAATAGAGATTACTAAATTCCGACCACATTATATTGTGGCCTGCAATGTCTTGCCGCACTATATATTGTGGTAAAAAAATCACTTTTTGTATTCTCGGACAGCCTCCTATTGAGAACAGATGACAACATCGCGACTCCTTGTTCCGTAAAGACATAAGGCAAATAACGGCGCCCACCACGCCCAGGCTTTGAGATGCCAGTTTGGCATCTCAAAACTTCCGCCTCCTCGCCGGTAACCTGAAACATGAAGTCTTCAGGGAAGCGTTCAGCGTTTCGTTTAACCGCTCGATTCAGCGCACCGGTTTCTACGCCATAAAGCTCCGCAAGATCCCGATCTAACAAAACTTTTTCACCACGAAGAAAAACTATCTTGTTGACAATTAATTCAGTGGGAACAGTTGATGTCATGGCAGCTCCAAAATTACAAGAACGTGTTCAAGGAAACGTAGTCCTTTACATATTCGGGAATGACGTCCCGCCATTCTTCAAGGTCCTTCAGGTCGGCAATAGTCACCTTGGGATTGGTGGCGAGGCGATTGTATTCTTTATTTTCTATGATATCTCGAATCTCACTGTCCGTAATATAAGCCTTGAAAAAACCTCTGATCCCGGAAATGCGGGAGGCACCCGGCTTGTGGATTGAAACGAATTTATCTAATTCCTCATCAAGGAGTTCCTCTTTGGATTTGAACCGTTCAATATCTCCGAAGGCCTTCTCAAGAATCTCCCACAACCTGAGCCGGCGATCAAGATGAACCGATTTTCTAAGTTTCTCCAGATTGAAGAATTCTTCAGGTTTATCAAAGAGGTTATTCCTGATATATTCCTCGGCAGCTTTCATATCACCGCGTTCATAGTGCTGTCGAACCGTATCATCTTTTTTGACGGTTTCCTCGAATTGATCGTAGAATTTGCGGTCGATTTTCATTCCATGGGGACTCACGCGAGACTCAAAATAATAAGCTAAAGGATCTGGCTTGATGCTCTCGAATTCATCTATGTTGATGCCGCCGCCATCGCCGCCGCCTGGGCCTGCTTGTGTGGGGGGCAGTTCCAGCACTTCGTCGTAATTGAATTTCTCCTCAAAATATTCGCAGGTGGCAAAGAAATCGAAAAGTTTGAAGGTTCCCTTTTCGTCCCTGTACTCCTCTATGCGACTGCCCTCTTTGGTTTTATATTGAAAGGTATATCTCCGTGTGCCCCGTCCCTTGATCTGTATGAAATCGGTGGGAGAAAATATGGGACGCATCAGACAGAGGTTTAAGATATCTTCGCAATCATAACCTGTGGTCATCATGCCGACAGTCACACAAACTCGGGTCTTGGAACTGAGGTATCCATCCAGTACCCTCGTGTGTCCGTTCAGGTTGTTGTTCGCGAAACTGATGGAAAACTGCTGAGCATCAGGAATAATTGAAGTCACCTGTACGGCAAAATCAGAGTTGTATTTTCCGGGAAACAGG
>JAYEIR010000172.1:0-2546 GCA_034660135.1 Thermodesulfobacteriota bacterium | reverse complement strand
TTTTATCGAGATCAACCTTGAAAGGCCGAAAGAACGCGATCTTTTTCCCGGTTTTAATACCGGTCAGGAACTTGTTGAACGAATTTTGCTTTATAAAGGCCAAAAAATAGACACAAAAAGCACCCTTTTATTTATTGATGAAATTCAACATTCAGCAGAAGCTGTCCAATCGCTCAGATACCTTTATGAAGATGTAAAGGATTTGCACGTTATTGCCGCCGGTTCACTTCTCGAAGTTTTTTCAAAAAAAGAGGGTTTTTCTTTTCCTGTGGGCAGGGTCAAGAATCTTTTTATGTATCCTGTAACTTTTGTGGAATATCTTGAAGCACAAAACCCGGCTCTTGCTGAAAAACTGTTGCAACAGGATGTGTTCGAAGAATCATCCCTTCATGATTTGCTGCTTGCCGCGTTTAACACCTATGCATTCGTCGGCGGTATGCCGGAAGCCCTTTCCGTTTATGGAGAAACAGGATCTTATTCAGCAGTGAGGGAAATCTATGACGCCATTTTCATGGGATACATTGAAGATGTGGAGAAGTATTCAAATTTGGCGAAAGCAAAATATCTATCCCATACGATAGACCGGGCACCCTTATATGTCGGTGAACGGATTACATATGAAAAGTTCGGAGAGTCTTTATTCCGCTCAAGAGAAATAAAAGAGGCGTTTGATGTGCTTGAACGCGCCTTGATCGTGTATCGGGCAAGGCCTTCCGTATCAATCCACATACCGATTATTGAAAAACTGCGAAAAGCCCCGAAGCTTTTTTTCCTTGATGTCGGGCTGGTGAACTACCGGATTGGATTCACGGAATTTTTCAGCAGACACTCCTTAGACAATGTCTATCGGGGAAGAATATCGGAACAGGTCGCGGCCCAGGAAATCGTTGCCCGGACATTCCGGCCTCCGTCACTTCGGTTCTGGATACGGGAAAAAGGGGCTGCTGAAACGGATTTTCTTTATCCCTTTAAAGACCTGATTATCCCGATCGAAGTGAAAAGCGGGAAGACCGGCAAACTGAAATCTTTAAATCAGTTCATGGAAAACAGTCAGCACCCATATGCCATTCGTGTCTACTCCGGCAAAACCCGCATCGATCGGATACAGCTTCCATCAGGAAAACAGTACCTCCTCTGTTCCATTCCATATTACCTGTTATCAAGACTTGATGACGTCATCGAACGGTTTGTGCTGCCATGAAATCCCAGGCATTTACATGGGCTATCTCGTTTCTGTTTCCAAAGTGGATATCATCCTCGGATCGAAAGTTAATAAGTTGAGATGTCCCTCAATTCTCGGCTATATATGCCAGAAATCCAAAACAGCCTTGACTGTTTTGGAATTATGCACAAATATAGACATATGCGTTATATAATATCCACCACATTCTTGATGACCTGAAAAGAAAGATGGTTTTCATAGTAGGTTCCCGGCAGGTGGGTAAAACAACCCTTGCAAAGGCCATCCTCGCTAATAATTACCCTGATGGGCGTTATCTTAACTGAGATTTTATTGTACCACACCTGATTTTCATAGCGCCGGAGATAGCATAAAATAGGCATGACTCCGTTTCATTTCATATTTAGAGGGCAATAAATTCCGATCATGAACGTTTAGGTGGAAACTTAAAGGAACAAGAAGATGGCGAACAATGAGAAAATGACAACGGCATATCGCTTTTGGGTGATGGGAATCTTGGTGCTCGGTTGCGTCGGGCTGGAATATTATTTTCATGCAGTCCGTGGGACA
The DNA here is from genome assembly GCA_034660135.1 of Thermodesulfobacteriota bacterium. Classification (GTDB taxonomy): domain Bacteria; phylum Desulfobacterota; class DSM-4660; order Desulfatiglandales; family Desulfatiglandaceae; genus JAYEIR01. The sequence goes on along the minus strand of JAYEIR010000172.1, from coordinate 796 downwards.
ACCATTGTTTATACCCACCTGTTTTATATTCCCATAGCTGCAGCCGCCTTCTGGTGGGGCATGAAGGCAGGGCTTCCCGTAAGCCTGTTTTTCGGTTTAATGCACATGGCCCTGTCTTTCCCCGACATAGAGGAATCTGTTTTGTTCAGATCCCTGGCGCTTGTTTTCGTGGGTTCTGTTATAGGCATAACAAGTGACATGCGCAGGCGGGCTGAGGATGCTTCGCGTCGATCGCGCCGGAACTTTAAAGAAATCTTTCAGGAAATCGGGCAGCCATCGATCATCCTCGATCCGCAACACAGGATAATGTCAGCCAACCGTAACATCATGGAGATATCAGGCAGATCGGAAGAAGAACTCATAGGCAAGAAATGTTTTGAGATATTTCACGGAACCGATCAGCCTCCTGAAGGCTGTCCGCTGGAGAAGATACGAATCTCCGGTCAAAGAGAGACAGCCATTATGGAAGTGGAGGCATTAAACAGACCGTTCCTGGTTTCCTGCACCCCGATGCTGGATGACTCGGGCCGTCTTGAGCAGGTTGTTCACATTGCAACCGATATGACCGGGCTCAGGCGGGCGGAGCAGATGCTAAAGGAGTCGGAGGAGAAATACCGGATACTTTTCGAGAGGTCAACCGATGCAATCTATATTACTGCGCAGGATGGCAAGTTCGTTGACTTCAACAAATCCATGTTGGATCTTTTAGGTTATGCCGGAGAAGAAATGATGGGGCTGAAAGCCCAGGATACATATGCTCATCCCCGTGACCGGAACAGGTTTCAGAAGGAGATAG
>JAYEIR010000171.1:27322-39623 GCA_034660135.1 Thermodesulfobacteriota bacterium | reverse complement strand
CCTGTTTTTTTCACTCAAATCAACAGCGTGAAGAAGAAGATCCTCTGTTAAATTGAGCACAATGATATCTTCGACCCTTTTCGCCGTAAACAGGTCATGATCAATGTCAGCAATTGATACATTTTTCATGGTGCACCCCCGGAATTATTTAGTGTCCTTGCGTGATCTCTCCTTTGCTTGGCAATCACCTTCCCAGATCACACGGACTATCTTATTGCTTTTATCTATCTCAAAATAAGTAATGCAGTAACCCATTCCGGTGTAGAAACGTCCCATAACATCGCTGGTTTCATCCCCGTAATCTATGGGCCTGGGATAGACTATGAGTGCAGGATGGGCTAACGGGTTGATGGCAAATGGATCTTTCATTTCGACATACACATATACTTTGTTGCCATCAGGGGCACTGATGGTCTTCCCGACATAACCCCAGTCATGAGTAAGATCCCCGACATCATGACCCACATAATCTTGACACAGTTGTATATACCCACCGATCGTGGGGAAACTATAACCTCCACATCCTCCCAATATTGGGATGACAACCATGGCAATAAGGGCCAATAATCCCTTTCCGTGTTTCATGCTTTCCTCCATGTAACCGTTCACAGGTTCGGGGTTCAATGTTCAGGGTTAAGGACAAAGACGGCATTGAAGACCCGAGGTTCTCGATAAAAATGCTCATGTATCAAAATAATTGCCAGTTTGACTTCAAATCTTGGATCAGGTCTGACTAAGCTGACGCTTTACTCGTAAATATGCATCCCAAACGCAGCCCGGGGACGAGCATGGAACCCTGAATCCCTGGACCTTTGAACCCGTTGCAATGCCCAGGAGTAAGATTACTGAGGTTTCGCTTTTCTTTGTGCCTCCAGTTACAAATATTCTAGTATTCAGTGTCAAATGTCAAAGCCAAAAACCAAGCTTTTAGGCCATGACCTTCTTTTTGAACTTCTCAAACAACTTCCAGTGAGCAAGTTGATCCAAATATGAGTAAATAACCGGAACTACTGCTAAGGTTAGTAAGGTGGAAGTGATCATGCCCCCGGCAATTGCAACCGCCATGGGCTGACGGCTCTCGCTCCCTACACCAATGCCGATGGCCACGGGAATAACCCCGGCAACGGTAGAAAACGCGGTCATTAGGATAGGGCGGAGTCTTGTGACCCCGGCTTCCACCAGGGCGTCATGGGAACTAAGCCCTTTGGAGCTGGCCTTATTAGTATAGTCGATAAGGAGGATCCCGTTCTTTGTGGCCAGACCCACCAGAAGCACTAACCCTATCATGGAAAAGAGATTAAAGGTGTTACCAAGAATGAAGAGCAGGCCGAATGCACCGATAAATGAGAGGGGCAGACCCATCATAATGGCAAAAGGCTGGGTAAAGCTTTCAAACTGCGCAGCAAGCACCATGTATGTGAAAATAATCGCAAGAATAAATGCAAAGGCAACATACTGGCCTGTCTCGGCAAAGGCCTCCGCTCTTCCTGAAAACTTGATGGAGTAGGCGTCAGGGAGTATTTCTTCTGCTATCCGCCTGACTTCGGCCATGGCTTCTCCAAGGTGTTTTCCCTCTAAGTTGGCATAAATTGTGGCCGAGCGCTGCCGGTCCAGACGGTTAATCACGTTTGGGCCCACTCCTGTCTCAATATCTATAAAACTTGTGATATCCATCAGTTTGCCGTCATTTGACCGTACCCAGATACGTTGCACATCCCCAGGCATGAGACGCTGTTCCGGGGCGAGCCTCACGCGGATATCATAGCTTTTCCCCCCCTCCTTATAATCAGCCACGTCTATGCCGCCGAGGAGTGCCCCCACTGCAGAGGCAATGTTCCTGACGCTGATGCCCGCGTCTGCAGCCTTTTCCCGATTGATCCGCACTCGGACTTCCGGTTTTCCTATCTCAAGATCGCGGGTAATCCCCATGTAGCCGGGGATCTCACTCATACGATCCATTATGGCGCGTGTATGGCGGTCGATTGCGTGCATATCAGGACCCTGGACCACGAGCTGGATATCCTCACTCCGCGATCTTCCTCCCAGGGCCGAGATTTCAGAGACGGTCCCGCGTACATCAGGCAGTTCCCGAAGCAACCGCCTGCCCTGTGCCTGGATCTCCTTCTGGGTTCTGGTTCTCTGGTCTCTGTCAACAAGTGACACTACCGCGACACCCTTGTTTGATCCATCTGCTCCACCAATGGAGAAGAAGTGCTCAATCTCCGGAATTGTTCGCAGTTCCTTCTCTAAGCGCCGCATAACCTCGTCCGTCTTATCTATGGAATATGCCAGAGGGGTCTCTAATCGAATCAAAAATTTGCTTTTGTCTTCTGCTGTTATAAACTCCTTGCCAAGCAGTGTGAACAGCCATCCCCCAAAAACCAGGGCCACAACAGTCAGAACCACCACGATGAACCTGTGCCCCAGGAACCAGTTGAGCTGTTTGCGATAAAAACGGGAGAGCCTGTCCATTGCACGGTCAAACAGGTGAAACATCCTCGATTTGTCCCCGCCAAGCGTCAGGAACCTGGAGCAGAGCATGGGAACCACTGTAAGGGCAACAAAAAGAGAACAGGCAACAGCAAAGGCCATGGTAACTGCAAATTGAAAAAAGAAACGCCCTACAATACCGCCCATAAAGGCTACAGGGATAAAAACGCCGGCCAGGGTTACGGTGGCAGCGAGGACTGCGAAGGCCACTTCCGAAGACCCTTCAAAGGCCGCCTTCATCGGTCCCTTGCCAAGGGCATAGCGATGGCGAAAGATATTCTCCACCACAACAATTGCATCGTCTATAACCAGACCCACTGCCGTGACTAAGGCTAACATGGTCATGTTGTTCAGAGTAAAACCCATGGCATAGATACAGGCAAAGGTGGCGATAATAGAAGTGGGAATGGCGACCGCACTGATGACCGTTGTGCGAAAGTGCTGGAGGAAAACAAGAATAACCAGAGCGGCCATGATTGCCCCTAACAGGAGCTGGAACTTGATTTCATCAATGGATTCCTCAATAAACCTGGTGTTGTCAGACGCGATCTCTATATTCATTCCCTTCGGGAGAACGCCGCGGATCTCCGGCAGCACTTTTTTTACACGTTTTGCAATGGCGACTTCATTGGCCCCGGAACGGGGAGCCACGCCAAGGGCCACGGTCTTTGACACGTCTTCTCTTGTCGTATACCTCGCCACGGCCATCCCCTCCTCTCTTCCTGATTTTGCGTACCCAAGCAAGCCGAGGCGGATTGGGGTCCCATGGCGGTAGGCCACAATAAGATCATTAAATGCTTCCGGGGTTTCGAATTCCCCTATTGTGCGGACAAGGAACTCCTTGTCAGGGGATTCTATCTTGCCTCCAGGTATCTCAATGTGCTGGCGGCGAATTGCATTAATCACCTCATCCACCCCGATGTTATAGGCAGCAAGACGCTCCCGGTAGAGCGATATCTGAATCTCCTTTTCCCTGGCTCCCCCTAAACGAACCTCACCCACTCCCTGGATTTTCTGCAGGAGCGGGCGTATCTGTTCATCCGCAATCCTGGTCAAATCCTCAATGGCATGCTGGCCGGTTATGGCAAGCCAGATAATGGGCTGGGCATTTATGTCGAGCTTGTCAATAACCGGGGCCTCAGCCTCCTTTGGCAACTTCCCAAGCCTCGCAGATACCTTGTCTCTCACCTCCTGTGATGCCACGTCCAAGTCCTTTGAAAGCTCAAATTCAACAGTGATCCGGGACCGGCCCTGCATGCTCTGTGACGTGATATGTTTGATACCGCTCACCGAGCTTATGGCATCTTCCAGTTTATCGGTGATCTCGTTGTCCACTTCCTCAGGGCGGGCGTTTTCCCATTTGGTTGTGATTGTCACTATGGGCAGGTCCACGTCCGGGAATAAGGATATGCCAAGACGGACAAGGCCGATCAGACCGAAAACCACTATAGCGGCTACCATCATTGTCGCTGCAACAGGACGCCTAATAGAAAAATCAGGTAAAAACATAGTATCCCCCTATTTTACACTCACATTCATCCCGTCTTTGGCAGCGAACTTCCCTTCGAGGATCACTATTGCTCCTGGAGCGATCCCCGAGTCTAAAACTTCAGCCCATTTGCCTGTGATTTTTCCAAGCTTAACAGGGACTTTGCGGGCCACATCCTTTTCAACAATGTAGATATAGGCCTCCTCTTCCGTCTGGATAACACTTTCCCATGGAACAGTGAGGGCGTTTTCGTGGACCTCCATGATTATCTTTGCACGGGCGAACATCCCGGGATTGAGGAGGGACTCGTTATTATTCACAAGGGCTTTCACCTGGAAGCTTCGCGTATTGATATCAACCGCTGGCGCAATAAAAGAAATCTGTCCCTTGAAGATCCGATCCGGGTATGGGTCCACAGTCAAAAGGACCTGCTTCCCCACAAAAAGATCGGGCTTGAATTTCTCAGGGACCTGAAACACAATTTGCAGGGGATCGAGATCAACAACGCCCACTACAGGGTCACCCACCTTCAGATAGTCTCCCACACAAATATCACGTACCCCGACAACACCATCAAAAGGAGCCCGGATAACTGTATCCGAGAGGAGCTCGTTCTGTCTCGCCAGATCGGCCCGGGCCTGGAGAATCTGGGAGTCCATCTCCTTGATATCTGTTTGCAGATCATCAAAATGAATACGCGAAACCAGATCCTGATCCACCAGCGGGCGCTTGCGCTCAAGGGTCCGCTTCTTATTAGCGAGGCCTATCTGAAGTTGCTCTATACGAGCCTTCAGGTTCCGGAGCTCTGCCTGGATCTTCGCCGGATCAAGCTTCACGAGGGCCTCGTTTTTTTTGACATCACTACCTTCGGAAAAGAGAATCTCAATGATTGGCCCTTCTATTTCCGAACGCAGGGTTACCTTCTGGTTTGCTTTCAATGTGCCCACCTGATTCAGGATGTATTCAACCCTGCTTACGGAGACCTTTCCGGTGATAACCGGGATACGATGTTCTGTTTGCTTGTTTTCAGTCTTTTTGTCTGTGCAACCGGGGAAAAACAGGCCGAAAATGACAATGGCCGAAAAGAGATACCGGATGCTAAAGGTATGTCTATTTATCATGATTGATCTCCTTACCGTTTATTTCCGCCACAATGCGGTATCGTTCTAAGTTGGTACCCATGGCAAGGTAGAGGTCGGCCAGGCCTTTGTTGAAATCGAACAGCGCTGTAGCCTTCCGAATGTGAGCTTCAATAAGGGCATTTTGAAAATTGAGGATGTAGAAGGTGTCTGAAAGGCCCTTTTTAAGACGCTCCATCTCCTGCTCTAACGTGATTGCAGTCAATTTTTCAAAGCGTTCTGAAATTGTTACCCGTTCCATGCTTCGCCTTATGGTCACCATGGCGTTCTCGACCTTGGTTTCAATGCTACCTTCGAGACGTTTCAATCGATAAATAGTCTGGCGTTTCTCCTGGGATGCTCGGCGATACCGGGCATGGGCAGCACGGTTTCCGATAGGATAGGAGAGCTGAAGGCCAACAGACCATTCATGGCCATCACCTTTGCCCATCCCCGAGATCGCATCAAAGTAACCCCCTTCATAAGGACTTGATGTGTTACCATGCCCTGAAAGTCCGTTGAGGCCCAGAGATGCCCCTAAATCGATTCTCGGGAGTTTCTGGTTGCTATAATACTCTATCTGTATCTCCTGATTAGCGACTTCCAGCCTCTCCTGTTGAAGATCCGGGCGATTTTTTAAAGCAATGGCAAGCGCCTTTTCCAGGTCAGGAAAGGTCTGGTTAATGCCAATGACCGGGTCTGTAATGAAAAGTTCTCCATAGAGGGGGTCTCCCGGGCGGATCTCCAGGAGGTCTTTCAAACGGTTGGAGAGGATCTCTACCTGTTGCATGGCAAATACGATCTGCTCATCCCTGGACGCTAATGCAGTCTGCGCTTCCTGAACCTCGGTAATTGGGACTATGCCTGCGTCGAATTTCTTCTGGTTTCCTTTGACCAGTTCTAATGCAAGGACCCTGGATTTATTTCGATAACGTAGAATCGCCAGGGCATTTCCCAGATCATAATATGCGACCTCAACATCCTTGCCGATATTTTGAGCCTGCTGCATATAACCATAGGCGGCTTGACGTATCTGGTTTTCTGAAACCCTGAGATCTGCCGTGTTGGGATCCATTCCAAAGTCACGAAGGAGCGGCTGAGTCAGATCCAGAACGAGAACATCACGGTACTGCGGACGCAAGCCGTAAAGCGTTGAGTTGCTCCTGGAACGGTTGGTCTCAAAGGCAAGGCGGGATTCCAGGCCGAACATGAATTTCTTACTAATGCCCACATCGGCCCCTGTCCAGGTATAACGATCCACATCTTCATCAAAGACCTTTGAAGCGGTGGGAATCTCTTCCCCGAAAGATGAAACCGAAGCGTCAAACACCGGGTCAAATTCCGACTCAAAAACGACCACGTTTTCCGTGTTGATCGGGATGTCCATTTTCACGGCCTGCAGGTCCAGATTCCTTTGCATCCCCATGGCCAGCGCATCCCTCAAAGAAAGGACGTGTCCCTTTATCACACCTTCCTCAAGCGGTTTTGCCCCGGCAGGCATAATTAGGGCAAGAGACAAAAAAATACATAAAACACAATAGAAAACCTTCTGTGACATGTAATTTCTCCCAAAAACACCATCAGTCTTGCGTGGCAAGAGCGCGATGGCAAAAATCCGTGATTGCCGGTGTGATCTCCGGCATTTTTTGAGTTCCCAGCATCTTCAGCCGGATCAGCCCGTTGAGCAAACCCCTGATTAGAAAAACCGTTTCTTCCACGGGAACTTCTTGGATGGAGCCATCCTTTATGCCCCGTTCGATGCATCTTCTCATTACATGCGATATCCGGACAGAACCTTCGGTTATCATGCCCATGGCAGGTGAACCGGCTTTCATAAGATCAAACGGGAAATCACGGATCACCACGATGAATTCTTTTGATCTTTTCTCGCTGAAACGAAGATGAAAGGCAATAATGTTCTCAATTGCCTCAAGACCTGTGGCAGCCTTTTCCATATTTGCCTCAAGACCCTGGATGTAAGCATCCATCATTTCTTCCAGGATATGGACAAGAATGCCTCCCTTATTCTTGAAGTAATGAAATATCAGACCTTCGGCGACGCCTGCCCTTTTTGCAATCTCGGACGTTGGTGTGGCATTAAATCCCCTTTCAGCAAAAAGAATTATGGCTGCTTTTAAAATGGATTCCTTCCTGTCCAATAAAAATCTCCCCTCCTGTTTGTGTATTTTATCTTAGAAAACCACGTCCTGTGGGCATGGTTTTCTAAGATAAAAATGATTGAGCACTCACTTAATTTTCTTAATATAATAAAACTGAAGTGTCAAGCATATTGTAACCGTTTTCACACCATAAACAAGTTGCAGTATATTTTAGGGGCTTGCCCTTCCTTGCTTCCAGTATTTAAAATAGTGCTTGTGCGGCATAAGCAAAACATGCTATATGGTGAACAAAATGTTGCTTCAGTAGCAACTCAGGCAATGTTCCATGAGATTTTACTGACCGTTAAGGTCTTTATTTTTTCAAACACAAAGGAGAAGATTGATGCAAACAAAATACGGGAAATGTATCTGTGCTTTATTCATTGCTTTGGCCGTGATCTCGATTAGTTCTATGGGACTGGCAGGAGAAAAACAGACAAAAGAAGATAATGCAGCAGTAGTCAACGGGGTAGTGATCACCCAGGAGGACCTTGAAAAGGAAGTGAACCGCGCCAAACAGCGGGCCTTGAGCATGGGAAGGCCTTTTAGCGACAGCCAGATCCCGGAAATTAAAAAGGCAGTCCTTGGTGACCTTATTGACCGTGAATTGCTCTATCAGGCAAGCCAAAAGCAGGGGATCAAGATCAAAGATGCTACAATCAATGAGCAAATTGATACGCTGAAAAAGCGATTCAAAACAAAAGCCGAATTCAAGACTGTGTTGAACAAGATGAATCTCACCGAGGACAGCATAAGGGCTGAGCTCAAGCGGGCACTGGCAGTCCAGGGATTGATCGAAGAAAAATTTGCTAACAAAATCACCGTATCAGACGAGGACATCAAGAAATATTACGATAACCATCCGAATTTTTTCAGCCGGCCTGAGCAGGTGCGGGCCAGTCATATCCTGATCAAGGTTGAGCCGGATGCGGACGAAGCCAAGAAAGCCGAAGCGCGCAAGAAACTTGAAAAAGTACAGGAACAACTCAAAAAAGGTGAAGACTTCGCTGGTCTTGCCAAACAGTTTTCCGAAGGGCCGACAGGTGCCCGTGGCGGTGATCTCGGTTACTTTGAGAGGAAACAAATGGTAGGTCCTTTTTCAGAAGCCGCCTTTGCCTTAAAACCTGACGAAGTAAGTGACATCGTGGAGACCAGGTTCGGGTACCACCTGATTAAGACTGTTGACAAGAAACCCGCCACTGTGACTCCTTATGAAGAGGCCAAAGGCAAGATCGAGGAGTACTTGAAAAAGGAAAGGGTTCAAAAAGAGATAACTCCATACCTTGCTGAATTGAAAAAGAAGGCGAAAATTGAGACCTTTTTGACAGGAACTTCGAAAGAAACTCCAAAATAATTCGGCCTGTGCAGTTAGCCATTAGCGGTTAGCCGTTAGCATTAAAAAAAGTGGAAATGAGAGATTTTGGAAAACTGAAAGTATGGGAGAAAGCCTATCATTTACATTGCAGGTTAATGAGGCAAAGAGAATGTTGAACAGTGTCATCTATCCAGATGCTAACCGCTAATGGTCCAAATAAATCAAATGTAACGATTCAGGTGGTCAGGCGAATAACCTGGAGTCGTTGCAATCAAACAACACAGTCAGAAGTATCTCCTGCCAGCTTTGAGAGCGCATGATTCAAGGCTGGCAGCACCACAGAGAGGTTGTCCTTTGCTCCCCCGGGGCTTCCGGGGAGATTAATTATGAGAGAGGTATCCCTGACCCCTGCCATTGCACGAGAGATCATGGCATGGGGTGTCTTTTTCAGGCTGGCCGCGCGCATGGCCTCTGCCATGCCGGGGACCTCATAGTCAATAACTTCCTTCATGGCCTGAGGTGTAATATCGGTCGGGCTCACGCCTGTCCCGCCGGACGTAATTATAAGGGATAAATGATCCCTGTCGATCCAGGCAAGTAGAGTATCCACAATCCTCTCGTGGTTATCGGGGACAATCTCCTTTTTGAGCACGAAAAAACCCTGTTCTTCCAGCATGGTGACAACGATCTTTCCGCTCTCATCCTTTCTCAGGCCCTCAGAACCCTTATCGCTGATCGTGAGGACCCCGGCACTGAATTTCTTGTCCATCCTCTGAAGCCCTTATTCCTTCTCTCGCGCGGCTGCGATGATTTTTTCCGCAATCTGGGCCGGCACTTCTTCGTAATGAGAAAACTCCGTCTGGAACGTCCCCCGGCCACCAGTCATTGAATTGAGATCCAGGGCGTATTTCAGGACTTCCGCCATGGGTACCTGGGCTTTGATCACCTGGTATTTGCCCTGGCTGTCCATTCCAAGGACCTTTCCGCGCCGGCCATTCAGATCCCCCATTACATCCCCCATTACATCTTCAGGAACCATGATCTCCATCTTCACAACCGGCTCCAGCAGAGTAGGCGCGGCATCCTGGATCGCCTTTTTAAGGCACATGATGGCTGCTATTTTGAAGGCCATCTCAGACGAGTCCACATCATGGGACTTGCCGTCAAAGAAACGAACCTTCAGGTCTACAACAGGGCAACCTGCGAGTACGCCGCTCTGGAGAGCCTCGTTAAGGCCTTTCTCCACGGCAGGGACAAAATTTCGCGGCACATTCATACCTGAAAGATCTTCATGGAATTCAAATCCCGCATCCGCTTCCAGGGGGGAGACATCAAAATGGACCTCTGCAAATTGTCCTCGACCACCTGACTGCTTCTTGTGCCGGTAGATGACTTTGTGAACAGATTTCTTGATTGTCTCTCTGTAGGGGACCTTAACAGGGTTAAGGTTCACTTCGACCCCGAATTTTCGGGTCAGCTTTTCGCAGGTAGCTTCAAGGTGTATCTGGCCTGTGCCGGAAAGGACTATCTCGGATGTTGCCTGATCCCTTTCAAGCTTAAGGGTAGGGTCTTCTTCAAGGAGCTTGGCAAAAGAACCAAAGACCTTGTCTTCACTCCCCTTGACCTTTGCCTCGACAGCATACGATATAACAGGCCTTAAAGGTGCGGCCGCTTCGTATATAACGGGGTTATCCACGGAACAAAGGGTATCACCGGTCGACGTGTCTTTAAGTTTTGAGATAGCCACAATATCTCCAGGCCCCGCCTTGTCCACAGGGTTTTGCTTTTTCCCTTCAATGAGTAGAAGTTGCCCGAATTTTTCTTTGTTTCCCTTGGTTGCATTAAAGACGGTTGAATCCGATTCAATGGTTCCGGAAAAGACACGCAAGAGGGCAAGTTTGCCTGCAAAAGGATCTGCAATGGTTTTGAAAACAAGTGCCGAAAAAGGTGAATCAGCGCTGGGTGGCATTTGAACCTTTTCATCACTTCCCTCTTTTTTCCCTTCTTTGGCAGGAATTTCAACAGGTGACGGTAACCCTTGTACAATGAGATCCATTAACTGAACGACCCCCATGTTCAGGAGAGCAGAACCGCAGACAATAGGAACCAGCATTCCGCTCTTGATACCCTTCATGAGTGTTTTTTCGATTTCGCTGGTGGAAATATCTTGCCCTTCAAGATATTGCTCCATGAGCTCATCTTCAAGCTCAACGACGTTTTCGATCATTGCTTCGCGCCATTCACTTACAAGATCATTCATATCAGCAGGGATGTCGCGCGTATCAAATTCTCCGCTACCGTCTTTGCTGTAAATATATGCCTTCATTTTGATGAGGTCGACAAGGCCCTCGAACTTATCTTCCGCACCTATAGGAATAAACACCGGCATGGCCTTCACGTCAAAAGTATGGATGGCATCTTCCACTACCTTAAAAAAATTTGCCCTTTCTCTATCCAACCTGTTGATGAAAATAATTTTAGGGAGTTGCTGTTCATCAGCAAAGGCCCATACCTTTTCCGTGCCCACCTTTACACCGGCTGTAGCGTCAATGACCACAACCGCTCCATCAGCAGCCTGAAGTGAAAATTTTGTGTCGGAAAGAAAATTATCATCCCCTGGAGTGTCAATAATATTAATGATATGCTTTTTCCAGGAGCAATGGTGAAAAGACGCGTTAATAGTGATCTGTCTTTTTATCTCCTCAGGTTCAAAATCGAAGTTGGACGTACCGTCATCTACTTTCCCCAGCCTGGTTGTTGCTTTTCCATTAAACAGCATGGCTTCGGCCAGCGAGGTCTTGCCTGAACCCCCGTGTGCAATGAGGGCCACATTTCTCAACTGTTCACTTCTTTTTTCCATACTAAAACCCTTTCCTGATAGATCTAATTTTTGTACACATATTGGTGTTCCGTACCCAAAGGGGGAGTAAGTATCGCCTTCTTGAAACACACTATCAGCGAATTCTTCATCATGTGAGCATTAAAAAATCCAAATTGTTAATGTAGCTCATATCTTAAATGAAAGTCAAGTCGAGAACCGAAATTCTAATGATGGCTTCCTCCTGAATAGAGGACAGAGGGATTTCTTTGAAAATGAGGGGCCTTAAACCTCCTGATTCCGACTTGACACTGGATCACGAGACCCCTATACTCCATTCCTGAAAAACCAATGACCTTCTCAGTTAACAGGAAGTACCGGCGTGTAGAACGGGTGGCTAAGAATGGCGAGAAAAAACAAAAGGTTACAGATATTATCCAGGGTAACAGTTCTTTTTTTCCTGGCTTCGATCTTCTTTTCCCTGGCCACTTTATCGTGGGCAAAAGAGGGGGAGAAGAAGTGGGAGTTCAACACTGGTGGCAAGATTTTTTCTTCCGTTGCCATTGCTTCTGACGGCACTATATATGTGGGGTCAGATGACCATAAGCTCTATGCCATAAACCCGAACGGATCCGAAAAGTGGGAATTCGTGACAGGGGATAAAATCTATTCCTCTCCTGCAATCGGTTCCGACGGGATAATCTATGTGGGATCAGATGACGATAGGCTCTACGCAATCTATGCAGACGGCACCAAAAAGTGGGAGTATCAAACCGGTGACTGTGTCTATTCTTCCCCCGCCATTGGTTCCGACGGGACAATCTATGTGGGATCATGGGACGGAAAACTGTATGCCATAAAGTCCGACGGTACAAAAAGCTGGGAATTTGCAACAGGGGATAAAATCTATTC
>JAYEIR010000171.1:5733-27222 GCA_034660135.1 Thermodesulfobacteriota bacterium | reverse complement strand
TCTATTCTTCCCCCGCCATTGGTTCCGACGGGACAATCTATGTGGGATCATGGGACGGAAAACTGTATGCCATAAAGTCCGACGGTACAAAAAGCTGGGAATTTGCAACAGGGGATAAAATCTATTCCTCTCCTGCCATTGGTTCCGACGGGACAATCTATGTGGGATCATGGGACGGAAAACTGTATGCCATAAAGTCCGACGGTACAAAAAGCTGGGAATTTGCAACAGGGGATAAAATCTATTCTTCCCCCGCTATTGGTTCCGACGGGATAATCTATGTGGGATCAGACGATCACAACCTCTACGCCATAAACCAGGACGGCACACAAAAGTGGAAATTTGAAACCGCTGATTGCGTGCGGTCTTCCCCTGCCATCGGCTCTTACGGCACCGTATATGTGGGATCGAATGACAATTATTTCTATGCATTTGATCACGAAGGAGCAACAAAATGGCGGTTTGCAACAGGACAGGGCGTATCGTCCTCGCCGGTCATCGGATATTACGGCAAAGTGTACGTGGGATCACAAAACGGGTATCTTTATGCCTTTAATGAGGTTGGGCAGCAACTTTGGGACGTTGACATCGGGGGTTCGGTGGATATGTCTTCACCGACAATCGGCTTTTATGGCGACATATACATTGGGTCGGAAGGAGGCAAGCTCTGTGCCATCGAAAGCACTTCCAGGCAATTGGCTGTATCGGACTGGCCGGCATTCCACCATGACGCGAGACATACCGCAAGGAATACCGCCAATCAAGGCCCAACAGCAGATGCCGGCCCTGATCAAGACGTGCAGGCGGGTGACAGTGTCACGCTGGATGGGTCCAAATCCAGTGATCCGGATTACGGCATCCCTACTTATGAATGGACCCAGGAAGCCGGGTCCACGGTGACATTTTCAGATTCAAATGCAGTTAAGCCGATTTTCACTGCCCCGGATGTCGGGGACGACGGAGAGTCTCTCACCTTCAAGTTAAAGGTTACCGACAACGGCAGCCTCACAGATACCAAGTCCTGTATCGTTAAGGTAAAGAAAAAAGACGATGACGGGGGTTGCTTCATATCTACTTCTGCCGGGGCTCACAAATAGCCGTTCGTCACTGCACAACCCATAAGTCAGAATCGATCTCCTTTGTTAGCACGGCCTAAAGGTTAAAATTAGAATTGCTCAGGCCAAACATTTTTTAATTGCTTATTGAATTGAAAGTGTTAAACTAATAATTTTTGCAATTGAAATGGACGAAAGTCGGTTAATATAAAAAACTGAGGTGGGTTTGTTTTGTCACTTCACGAACTCATAAATTCTTTTCTCAAGCATCTAAATGAACAGAAAGGATATTCACGACATACTATCAGAAATTACTACAGTGATTTGATACAATTTGCAGAATTCATTGCCTCGAAGAAGCCATTGCCTGAGGGCGAGAAGAACGTCTTGGAGCTTGAAGCCATTGATCACCTGATCATCAGAGAATACCTGGGAAGCCTGTACAGGCGGCTAAGCCGCGCTACAATTGCCCGTAAGCTTTCTGCAATTCGCTCATTTTTTCATTACTTAGAAAAAAGAGCATTGAACAACGGAAATCCCGCTGCTGACATTGCAACGCCTAAGCTGCAAAAATATATCCCCAACTACCTTTCAGTAGACGATATTTTCAGACTGCTTGAGAGACCTGAACGAGAAAAACCCCTTGGACTAAGAGACCTCGCCATCCTTGAGGTCCTTTATTCCTGCGGACTCCGAGTAAGTGAGCTTGAGGCCCTGGACATATCTGGTATTGATTTTGAAAATCGCCTGGTGAAAGTTTCAGGCAAAGGCAATAAGGAGCGTATCGTTCCAATTGGGCAAAAAGCGTTGAGGGCGGTTGAGACTTACTTGGAAGAGACCTCGTTTCTCAGAAAAAAAGCAGGGTCTGACCGTCGGGACGGCCCCCTTTTTATCAATTTCCGCGGGGACCGGCTTGCGACACGAAGCATTGGAAAAATTATCAAGCGTTATGCCAGAGAGAGTGGCCTGACTCCGGACATCAGCCCCCACTCAATAAGGCATACTTTTGCCACTCATTTGTTGGACGGGGGCGCCGATCTTCGATCAGTACAAGAACTTCTGGGTCATGCAAGTCTTTCTTCCACCCAGAAGTATACTCATGTAAGCCTTGACAGGCTTATGGAGGTTTACGACAAGGCCCATCCACGTTCCTAAGAACAAGATCGTTTAAAACCTAAGAAAGGAGAGGCAGTTTCACAATGTTCAATTTTGAAATTACCTCAGGTGTCAAAGTCATGCATCAAAATACATCCACAAAGATAAGGGCCACTACTATTCTTGCTGTCAGGAAAGATGGTAAGGCGGTTATGGCCGGAGACGGACAGGTGAGTCTCGGCGACACAATCATGAAGCATAAGGCGTCAAAAGTCCGTTACATGTATAAAGATCAGGTGATTGTGGGTTTCGCCGGCGCTGCGGCTGATGCTTTCAATCTGTTCGAGAGATTGGAAGCAAAGCTCGAATCCTATAATGGAAACCTTGTCAGGGCAGCTGTTGAGCTGGCAAAAGACTGGCGAACCGATAAGATTCTCAGGAGACTTGAAGCCCTGCTTCTTGCCATGGATCAGGAGCATATACTAATAATTTCCGGAACCGGGGACGTAATAGAACCGGACGAGTCAGTAGCTGCTATTGGATCGGGCGGGACCTATGCCCAGGCTGCTGCCATGGCCCTTGTTGAGCATTCTGATTTGGACGCAAATACGATTGTGCGTGAAGGCATGAAAATCGCTGCTTCCATCTGTGTTTATACCAATGAACATATCAACATTCTGGAACTGGACACCAAACCATGAACAATTTTTTGAGGCCGACATGAAAGATATTGAGACACAAGAAAATCAGCAAATGAGAATATTAACACCAAGAGAAATCGTATCGGAGCTGGACAAGTATATTATTGGGCAGAACTCGGCAAAGCGTTCGGTAGCCATTGCTTTAAGGAACAGATGGCGACGTCAGCAGATACCTGATGATCTCAGGGACGAGATTGCACCAAAAAATATCATCATGATCGGGCCCACCGGGGTTGGAAAAACAGAAATAGCGAGGCGCCTGGCCCGCCTTGCCAACTCACCTTTTCAAAAGGTGGAGGCCACTAAGTTCACCGAAGTGGGCTACGTGGGACGAGACGTGGAATCCATGGTCAGGGACCTGACAGAGCTGGCAGTAAACATGACCAAGAAAACAGAACAGGAGCACGTGAAGACCAAGGCCCATGAACTGGCCGAGGAAAGGCTTCTCGACATACTTCTTCCAAAAAAGAAGGAGGAGGCCCAGGAAGTCGATAGAGACAAAGAAAAAACCCTGGAGGTAGTGAGGTCAGGCAAAACCGAAAGCTCTTCAACACGTGAAAAGTTGCGGCGTCTGCTAAGAAGCGGCAAGATGGACGAACGCTATGTGGAATTGGAAATGACTGATGCCAATGTACCAATGGTGGAGATTTTCTCGAGCGCAGGCCTCGAAGAGATGGAATTCAACATCAAAGAGGTCTTCGGTAACATGTTTCCGGCCAAGAAAAAAAAGAGGCGCGTAAAGATTCCTGAGGCACGCGAGCTAATTTTTGAAGAGGAATCACAACGCCTTATAGATATGGACAAAGTTGTCACGGAGGCAATACGCCTGACTGAACAAAACGGCATAATTTTCCTGGATGAATTAGACAAGATAGGGGGGGGCGATGCTTCCTACGGCCCTGACGTTTCTCGTCAGGGAGTCCAGAGAGATCTCCTGCCCATTGTGGAAGGCTCCACAGTCACAACCAAGTACGGGGTGGTAAAGTCGGACCATATCCTGTTTATCGCGGCCGGGGCATTCAATGTGAGCAAACCCTCCGATCTCTTGCCTGAACTCCAGGGGAGATTTCCTATCAGAGTTGAGCTTGATTCACTTTCCAAGGAAGATTTCTTTCGTATTCTTACTGAGCCCAAAAACGCATTGATTACGCAGTACGAGGCCCTGCTGAGGACTGAAGAAATCGATCTGAAGTTTGAGGAACCCGCTGTGAAGGAGATTGCCAACATGGCCAGCAAAGCGAATGAGAGCATGGAGAACATAGGGGCCCGTCGTCTCCACACAGTAATGGAAAAACTGCTTGACGAGATATCTTTTGATGCCCCGGACATGACAAACAAAACCGTCACGATCACAAAAGAAAATGTTACAGAAAAACTGGAAGACATCTTGGAAGACGAGAATCTGAGCAGGTATATCTTATGATTAGCCATACTGACAGGGCCAAGATTCTTATCGAAGCCCTCCCGTATATCCAGCGATTCAACAGGGCCACTGTAGTAGTAAAGTACGGAGGCCATGCCATGGCAGACGATAGCCTCAAGCAGAATTTTGCCCTGGACATTATCCTGATGAAATATGTGGGCATGAATCCAATTGTCGTTCATGGCGGTGGGCCCCAGATAGGAGATCTCTTGCAGAGACTTTCCATAGATGCGGAATTTGTCGAGGGCATGAGGGTAACAGACAAACAGACCATGGATGTAGTGGAGATGGTCCTCGTGGGAAAGGTCAACAAGGAGATTGTCAATCTTATCAACCGGAATGGCGGGCGGGCTGTTGGGTTGTCCGGGAAAGACGGGCATCTTATTACCGCTCGAAAAATGCAGTATTTGAAAAAGAAAGCAGACCATCAACCACCGGAGATCATCGATATAGGAATGGTAGGCGAGGTTGTTTCTATAGATAACAGGATATTGATGAGTCTTGTAGAGAACGATTTCATACCTGTTATTGCACCGGTGGGCGCCGGCAAAAATGGAGAAACTTACAATATTAATGCGGACCTGGTGGCCGGCCATATTGCTGCGTCCCTGAAAGCCAGGAAATTAATTCTCCTTACAGACACTGAAGGTGTGCTTGACCAGGAAGGGGACCTCATTTCAACCATCAAGATAGAGGAATCACGCCAATTGATAAATGACGGGACCATCAAGGGTGGCATGATCCCAAAGGTTAACTGCTGTGTGGAAGCCCTTGACGGAGGTGTTCAGAAAGCGCATATCATTGACGGCCGAGAGGAGCATGCTATTTTACTCGAAATTCTTACAAAGATAGGTGTTGGCACGGAAATAGTACCCTGAAATTCACGAATTATCCTGTACCCATATGAACCTAAGTAATCACAAACAAGGAACTCAAACGATGAATAACCGAAATGACACAACCATTGATTTGGCGGATAAGTACATGTTTCAGACTTACGCCCGTTTCCCGATCACATTAGTTCGCGGACAGGGGTGTCGTGTCTATGATGAGGAAGGTAAGGAATACCTTGACTTTGTAGGAGGTATAGCCGTATGTGCCTTGGGCCACAGCTCGCCTCTCGTAACACGGGTGCTTGAAGAACAGTCCAAAAAGCTGGTCCATGTCTCTAATCTCTATTACACAAGGCCCCAGGCCGAACTGGCCCGGCTCCTGGTCGAGAATTCTTTTGCAGACAGGGTGTTTTTCTGCAACAGCGGTGCAGAGGCCAATGAGGCAGCCATTAAGCTCGCACGTCGTTATGCAAATAAAAACCTTGGCCCTCAAAAACATTCAATAATATCTATGGACAATTCCTTCCACGGCCGTACCATGGCCACACTTTCGGCCACTGGTCAGGCCAAAGTGCGGGCCGGGTATAATCCCTTGCTCGATGGATTCAAGTTTGTCCCTTTCAATGATCTCAACGCCATTGATGAAGCCATGGATGATTCAGTATGTGCCGTAATCCTTGAACCGGTACAGGGAGAGGGAGGGGTTGTCTGCCCTGACACAGATTATCTGAAAGGCGTAAGGGCGTTATGCCGGGATCGAAATGTCCTTCTGATCTTTGATGAGGTACAGGTTGGAATGGGCCGGACCGGCAAGCTTTTCTGCTATGAGCATTATGGCGTTACCCCGGATATCATGACTATTGCCAAGGCCCTTGGAAACGGCCTGCCCATAGGGGCAATGCTTTCAACAGAGGAATTAAGTCACTCGTTTGGCCCCGGAAGTCATGCCACCACCTTTGGCGGTACGCCACTGGTCACAGCAGTTTCAACGGCCATTTTACGGAGCCTTATTGAAGATGGGTGGATAGACCACTGTAATCTAATCGGCACTTATTTCAAAGAAGGCCTGCAAGACCTCGTGGATAGATATGGTTTCATCAAAGAGGTGAGGGGTCTGGGCCTTATCCTCGGCATGGAAATAGATATGCCGGGAGCCCCGGTCGTAGAGGAATGTTTGAAACGCGGTTTCCTTATTAACTGTGCCCAGGAAAAGGTGCTTAGATTCCTGCCTCCTATCATTGTCAAAAAAGAGGAGATTGATCTGTTGTTGGAAGCCTTGGCAAGCATCTTGGATCAATTATGATGTGGGTTTCCGGGCCCTGAGATTCGTATCCGAATGTTCATTGAATACTGAGGAGACATAAAATGACCGAAAAAATAAAAAAGATCGTTCTCGCTTATTCCGGAGGGCTTGACACTTCTGTCATTATTCCCTGGCTCAAGGAGACTTACAAGTGTCCGGTAGTAGCCTATGCCGGTGATGTGGGACTGGGCGAAGAGCTGGATGGATTAAGAGAGAAGGCCTTGAAAACAGGTGCTGACGAGGTCATCATCGACGACCTGAGAGAAGAATTTGTCAGGGATTTTGTCTGGCCTGCACTGAGAGCTAATGCCATTTATGAATCCACTTATCTGCTGGGAACCACCCTTGCAAGACCGCCCATCGCCAAGGGTCAGGTGGAAGCAGCCCGGAGGACCGGGGCAGATGCGGTCTGCCATGGAGCCACGGGAAAAGGTAATGATCAGGTACGGTTTGAACTGACCTATATGGCGCTGGAGCCGGATCTCAAAATCATCTCTCCGTGGAGGATATGGGACTTTAGAGGCAGGGAAGACCTGATGGAATATGCACGTTCCAAAGATATCCCTGTACCGGTAAGCAAGGATAAGCCATATTCAAGTGATCGGAACCTACTGCACATCAGTTTTGAGGGCGGAATCCTTGAAGACACATGGAACGAACCCCCGGAGGACATGTTTGTACTGACCGTTTCACCGGAAAACGCCCCGGACCGGGCCACTTATGTTGAAATAGAGTTCAAAAAGGGTAATCCTGTGGCTGTAGACGGCCGGCCCATGCCTCCTCATGATCTCCTGACCCGCCTGAATGAACTGGGAGGGGAAAATGGGATCGGGCGTGTGGACATGGTGGAGAACCGTTATGTGGGGATGAAGTCCAGAGGCGTATATGAGACTCCCGGAGGAACCATTGCAAGGATCGCGCACATTGCCATGGAATCAATTACGTTAGACCGGGAAGTTATGCATATACGGGACGGATTGGTGCCTAAGTATACGGAATTGGTTTATTATGGCTACTGGTTTTCCCCGGAACGGGAGATGTTGCAGACATTGATCGATGAGTCCCAGAAGAATGTCAATGGCATTGTAAGGCTAAAGCTCTATAAGGGCAACTGCATGGTTGTCGGAAGAAAATCCGATTCATCACTCTATGACCCGGATTTTGCCACTTTTGAAGGGGATGAAGTATACAATCAAAAGGACGCCGAGGGCTTTATCCGGTTGAGCGGCCTGAGGCTCAAAATTGCCCGGCTCCTGGAACAACGGCGAAATGCAACGTTGACCTGACACAGAGATTGGGCCTCCGGCATCGTAGATGCGAGCTTACGCTCTGGAGAGCAAAAGTGGCTATTTTACACTGCCTCAAATTGGTGTACGCTATTTAATTCTCGGTGTTTTGTAACCTTTCGATATTTCTATTTATTAACAACTTTCTGAAAACAGTTTATGCAGGTTTCAGGTATGACTCAAAAGCTATGGGGAGGCCGGTTTCAGGAGGAAACCGATGCACTTGTAAACAGATTTAATGCCTCAATAGGATTCGATCGCCGTCTCTACGCCCAGGATATTGAAGGCAGCAAGGCACATTCCCGGATGCTTGCCAAACAGGGAATAATAGGTGATCAAGAAGCAGAGCAAATCCTGGCAGGCCTTGACGAGATAAAGAAAGAACTGGACCAGGGCAAGTTTCCTTCAGATAAGGACTATGAAGATATTCACGGCCTTGTGGAAAAGACTCTCGTAGATAAGATAGGTCTGATAGGCGAGAAGCTTCACACGGGCAGGAGCCGAAATGACCAGGTAGCCCTGGATGTCCGGCTTTACGTAAGGGCCGCTATTCATCAGGTCAATGATTTAATCAAGGGAACTCAGCTCGCCCTTATCAAGCTTGCGGAAGATAATTTCGCCATTATGATGCCGGGATACACCCATTTACAGAGGGCCCAGCCGGTACTCCTGGCCCATCACCTGCTTGCGTTTAACGCAATGCTAAAGCGAGATCGCCAGCGATTTCATGAAAGCCTCAAAAGGGTGAACATCCTCCCATTGGGCAGTGCCGCCCTTGCCGGCTCCACATTTGATCTGGACCGGGACATGGTGGCGAGGGACCTGGGCTTTGACAGTATCAGTGAAAACAGCATGGATGCCGTGAGCGACCGTGATTTTGTCCTGGAATTCCTTTTCAATGCCTCTGTGTTGATGATGCATCTCAGCCGGCTCAGTGAGGAGCTGGTAATCTGGTCCAGCCAGGAGTTCGCCTTTGTTACCATATCCGATGCATTCTCAACAGGCAGCAGCATCATGCCCCAGAAGAAGAATCCTGACCTGCCGGAACTCATCAGGGGAAAAACAGGCCGTGCCTATGGTCATTTAATCTCCTTTCTGACCACCATGAAAGGACTTCCGCTAACTTACAACAAGGACATGCAGGAGGACAAAGAGGCCCTTTTTGACACGGTTGACACGGTTGAGATATGCCTCGAGGTGATGAGCCGGCTCCTTGGAGAAATTGTCTTCAACAGTGACCGGATGGAGCGAGCTGCGCAAAAGGGATTCCTGGTGGCTACGGATCTGGCCGATTACCTTGTACGCAAAGGCATCACTTTTCGAGAGGCCCATGAAATCGTCGGCAGGATGGTCCTTTTTGCAGCAGATCAAGGAAAAGAGCTTCATGAAATACCCCTGAGCAAGATGCAAGACTTTTCCGGCCGGATTGATCCGGATGTATATGACTGGCTTGACCCGGCCTTGTCTCTTAAACGGAGAAATATCCCAGGCGGGACAGGACCTGAAGAGGTGAGAAAAAGCCTTTACAAGGCCAGGCAGGAGCTTACGTTTTGAGACTGGACAGGAGTGCACTCTTCCTCATTGTTATTGCGGCGATGTTTCTGGCCTTGACAGCCTGCGGCAAAAAGGGACCGCCTTTTCTGTCTGAAAAGAAAATCTTCTCCAGAGTCGAACAGTTGCGAGCAGAATTTGAAAACGGGGTTGTCGAATTAAAGGGGCACATCGCCCCTCCTCAGGCCGGGAAAAAAGACACGTCTGATATCACCGGCTGCAGGATCTATCATACCTGGTATGCCCTGGATAATCCGCCATGTGAAGACTGCCCCATTGAGTTTCCGGATCACCAGGACATCACGGGGGAAGTGATTACAGACGCAGGATTCTCCTGCCAGGCGCCTGTAAAGAAAAGGAAGGGCATCCATTTTTTTGAGGTGCGCCTGCTTGGCCGAAAGGGTGCGATAGGTCCCCTGTCTGACAGGGCAAAGGTAACAGCTCAATAACTATCGGCATACGATACAGGCACCGGGATCTCTTTTAAAAAGCTGCAACGTTTTGCCTCAGTTTATTGATCTGTCTGCGCCTGCCTGGACTTAACGGTTCACAGCCCACTCGAACCCTTGAATCCTCGAACCCTTGAACCCTTTACATTACATCAACTAACCTGGAGAAGATCCAAATTTAAATTGCCGACCATGCATCATTTTCAGTACACAGATAATAGACTTCATTGTGAAAAAGTTTCAGTGTCAGAAATCGCCAGGGAAGTGGGCACACCATTTTACCTCTATTCCCATGCCACCTTGTGCCGGCACTACAGGGCCTTTGACAGTTCCTTCAATGAAATAAAACACATAACCTGTTTCTCGGTGAAGTCGAATTCCAATCTCGCCATTCTCAGGCTTTTCTCCAGGCAGGGAAGCGGAGCAGATATTGTCTCAGGCGGAGAATTATACCGTGCACTGAAGGCAGGAATGGAGCCGGAAAAAATCGTCTATTCGGGTGTGGGCAAAAAGGATGAGGACCTTGAGTATGCACTTAATTCAGAGATCCTGATGTTTAATGTTGAGTCCACCCAGGAGATCCTGCGATTAAATGAGCTGGCAGGCAGGCTTGGAAAGAAGGCGAGAATCGCAATTAGGGTCAACCCGGATGTGGATCCGAAGACACATCCTTATATTTCCACCGGCCTCAGAGAAAACAAGTTTGGAATTGATATGTCTAAGGCGCCAGGACAATATGCCATGGCGGCGAATCTGGAAAACATCAGGGTCTACGGCCTGTCCTGCCACATTGGTTCGCAGCTGACCGAGGTGAGCCCCTTTGTGGATGCACTGAGAAAACTCAAGGATTTGATCAGGAGGCTGGAGGAGTCCGGCATACGGATTGATTACCTTGATGTGGGAGGGGGACTGGGGATCACATATGATAGTGAGGAACCACCTGATCCGGGACAATATGCCAGGGCCATAAGAGAAGAACTGAAAGGGTCGCATATCACACTGATTCTGGAACCTGGCCGTGTGATCATGGGCAATGCCGGAATTCTGGTCACGGAAGTCCTTTACACCAAAACCACAAAGGGGAAAATATTTTTTATTGTGGACGCTGCCATGAATGACCTCATGCGACCAAGCCTTTATGATTCTTACCACTCTATTCAGCCGGTAAAGAAGTCAGGCCTCAAGAATGTAAAGGCCGATATTGTCGGCCCTGTCTGCGAGTCAGGGGATTTCTTTGCCAGGGATAGAGATGTGGAGTCGTTTGAGCCC
This sequence comes from Thermodesulfobacteriota bacterium, assembly GCA_034660135.1. Taxonomy (GTDB): domain Bacteria; phylum Desulfobacterota; class DSM-4660; order Desulfatiglandales; family Desulfatiglandaceae; genus JAYEIR01. Next base: position 16,257 of record JAYEIR010000171.1, on the reverse strand, counting down.
GGCGACCTGATGGCAATAATGAGTGCCGGAGCTTATGGTTTCTCCATGTCCTCCAACTATAATTCCAGGCCAAGAGTCTGCGAGGTCATGGTCAAAGAGGATCGTTTTCATATCATAAGACACAGGGAATCCTTTGAAGATCTAATCAAAGGAGAAATGATCCCGGGTTTCCTGTCATAGATCTGCTGATGCCTGTCAATAGAGGAAAAATGCGTGCCATTGAATTCTGGAAGATGACCGGGAGCGGGAACGATTTTATCCTGATCGACAACAGGGATGTACAGATCAAAGATGACGAGATGGAAATCCTGGTCAAAAGGTCTTGCAGACGCAGGGAGTCTGTGGGCGCAGACGGCGTGATTTTTGTGACCCTGTCAGATCATTACGATTTTGCATGGCGGTATTTTAATGCCGACGGAGGGGAGGTGGAAATGTGCGGCAATGGTAGCCGTTGCGTGTCCCGTTTCGCCTTCTTGAAAGGGATCGCCGGTTCGAAGATGACCTTCGCGACCCTGGCCGGGCCTGTCTCCGCAGAAGTCAAAAACCGTGTCGTAAAAGTTCTTATGCCAGTGCCTGCAGGGCTTCGCATGGATATGGATTTAGAACACCAGGACGGCTGGAAAAGCATCGACTTTATAAATACAGGGGTGCCTCATGTGGTGGTTCGCGTTGAAGATCTCTTGAATCACAGGGTCAAGGAGCAGGGTAAGGATATTCGTTACCATGCCCGCTTCCACCCGCAGGGAACCAATGCCGACTTCATGAAGGTTGTCGGCATCCATCAACTGGAGATCAGGACCTATGAGCGAGGTGTGGAAGATGAGACCCTGGCCTGTGGGACCGGGGCCATTGCCTGTACCCTGGTGGCTGCTGCTCGTGGAATGGTGAAGTCCCCTGTGGAAGTTAAGACAAGGGGCGGAGAGATATTGACCATCTATTTCGACACAAAGGGCTCTGCTTCAGATGAATTTGAGAGAGTCTGGCTTGAAGGCAACACATCCGTGGTTTACCAGGGAAGACTGAATCAAGAGGCATTATGAGATTTTGGATTTTAGATTTTGGATTAATGGGATCAATTGCAACTTAGTAAAACCTCATGATTGATGTTATGTTCGTTTTCATTTCGAGACTATTTAAAAGCTATTAACCATTAACTGATAACTGATAACTGATAACTGATAACTGATAACCGATAACCAATAACTATTAACTGATAACTGCTTACCAATAACAGAGCATATACTGGAGGTTTCCTATGTTTAAAGGATCTATTGTTGCCATCATAACCCCGTTTAAGGATGGGAAAGTGGACGAGGAGGCCTATCGTGAGTTGATAGACTTTCAGATTAAAAATGGCACAAGTGCCATTTTGCCGTGTGGCACAACAGGGGAATCGGCAACCTTAAATGTGGAGGAACATAAGCGCGTTATCAAAATTGCCGTGGAGGCTGTGAACAAAAGGGTCCCGGTTATTGCCGGCACTGGAGGCAACAGCACAAGCGAGGCCATCGAGTTGACGGCCTATGCAAAAAAATTGGGGGCAGATTCCTCCCTGCAGGTAACCCCCTATTATAACAAGCCAACCCAGGAAGGCCTTTACCAACATTACAAGGCTATCGTCAATGCTACAGCCTTGCCCCTGGTTCTTTACAATGTGCCAAGCCGAACCGGCATCAACATGCTGCCTGAGACTGTAGCACGGCTGGCCGAATTCGAGGAAGTGGTTGCCATAAAAGAGGCCTCAGGGAATCTCGGGCAGATGGCAGAGATCATTAAACTTGCAGGAGACAAGATCACCCTGTTATCCGGTGACGACAACATAACCCTGCCCGTTCTTTCGATCGGTGGCAAAGGAGTTGTATCAGTAGTAGCCAATATAGTACCGAGAGACACCTCGGATATGGTAACGGCCTGGGAAGAGGGGGATTTTAGGAAGACCAAAGCGCTTTTCTACAAACTCTTTCCATTATGCCAGGCAATGTTTTACGAGACCAACCCAATTCCCGTAAAAACCTCTCTCGCGGTGATGGGAAAGATCCGGGAGGAATTCCGACTGCCGCTTGTGTCCATGGCGCCCGCAAACCTCGAAAGACTTAAAAGGGTGTTGCAGGACTATGGGCTCCTTCAGACAACCCCTGCCAACTGACAATTAGCGGAGAAATGACAATGATAAAAGCCATCGTTGCCGGCGCTGCCGGACGCATGGGGAAACGGATCATTCACATGATCCATCAGAACCCGGAGATTGAGTTGACAGGGGCATTCGAACGCCCTGACCATCCCTTGATTTCTGGGGACGCAGGTCAATCGGCAGGCATGGGGGAACTCGGTGTCCGGATAGAGGGTTCCCTGGAAGAGGTAATCGATCAGGGCGAGGTCCTGATAGATTTTACCACACCCGAGGCCACACTAAAAAATATCCGTATGGTGTCTGCCCGCAGACTGGCCATTGTGATCGGTACTACCGGAATAACAGGGGACATGCAGAAGGAGGTTGAGGACCTTTCAACCGGAATCAGATGCGTCCTCGCGCCCAATATGAGTGTGGGCGTCAACGTGATGTTTAAGATCGTGGAACAGATGGCGCGGATTCTTGGCAAGGATTATGATATGGAAATCCTTGAAGTCCATCACCGGTTGAAAAAGGATGCCCCAAGTGGAACCGCAATGCGTCTCGCTCAGATCCTGGCCAAGGCCGTTGGCCGTGACATTGAAAAAGTCGGGGTGTACAAACGAAAGGGCATCACTGGTCAGAGGACAGACGAAGAAATCGGCATACAGACTTGGCGAGCAGGAGACATTACAGGCGAGCACACGGTAATGTTCGGGGGCATTGGTGAAAGGATCGAATTGATACACCGGGCCCATAACAGGGACAATTTTGCCCGTGGGGCGGTGAGGGCCGCACTGTGGGTGATGAAGCAACCCGATGGTCTATATGACATGCAGGACGTACTGGGATTAAAGTGATTTCCTGATGCCTGCTTTCGTTGAGTTAGTGTCCGTCCATAAATGAGGATTTTTGTTCAAGATCAAGGCATGCGAAAAAAATAACCACAGGCATATAGTTGATATTCCGAGGATTATTTTTTGAGCATAACGCAGATATTGGGCAAAAAGACCATTTATGGATGGACACGAGTTATAATGTCGTTATCTGTAAACAATATTCAGCAGTATTATCGAATCAGGTTTCTACTCAGCCTGACTACGTGAATAATCACCAACAAATGATCTTTTCTTCTTAAACACAAAAAAGACCTTGAAGATGGCAGATAATCATAAAAACCCCGTATCTCTTAAACAGAGGCGGGGTTTTGTTCGTTTTATTTAGCGAACTCATTTGATCAAAGGACAGATCAATGCACGATGAACTTGAATGGCAAACACGTAGAGACAGAATAAATAAAAAGCTGCGGGCTCTGAGGCCTGCGTGGAATATTATCAAATTCCGTGAAGGATTAGATGCCTCCGCCCTTGATTGTCACGCCGTTGAAGAATATCCAACAGGAAACGGTCCCGCTGATTATGCCTTTTTCGTAAAAGGAAAATTATTAGGAATCATAGAAGCCAAAAGGGTAAAAGTTGGGCCTCAAAATGTCTGGATATTCGATGCCCGCTCCAATGTGCCTGGAATAACGAAAAAGGAACGCCCGCTGACACCGAAACACTTTGAAGAATTTGAAGCATGTTATGGCAGCGAACCCAACGGACAGAGTAAAAGAAAAGATTCAGGAGAGGAAGGGCGCTTCAGGAAGTTTCATATAAGTGAAATCAAGGACAGGAATTATAAGCTGGATATAACATGACTCAGAGATGAATCCCTTGAAGATGCCAGCGACCTCCCGGAACCGGAAGACCTTATAGCAGAGGCTGCCAGTCAACTTCAGGCCTCCCTTGATGAATTTAATGATTTGTTATTAATCCTTAACGGCAATGATAAGAATGGATTTAGAGAATGAAGCATTTCTTTTACCTTGATGAAACCGGAGATCATGGCCTGAACTTCATTGATAAAAATTTCCCTATTTTTTTACTCTGCGGTTGTCTCATAAGAGAAGATCATTTACGGATATTGGAAAAAGATGTTCAGGATTTTAAGCGTAAATACTTTAAAACGGACAAAGTTATTCTTCATTCAAGAGATATCCGAAAATGCCAGGGATCTTTTCAAATACTTTTTGACCTTGAGCTTAAGGCAAGCTTTTACAAAGATCTCAATTCAATTATTGAAAAAGCCACGTTCCAAATTATTGGAGCCGGTATCAACAAGGAAGAACATATTAAAAGGTATGGTTTGGGAGCGAAAGACCCTTATGCGCTTTCATTGTTATTCGTGATTGAAAGGCTTGTGTTTAGTTTAGACAAAATGGACACTGGGGCAACTGTTGAGATAATCGTTGAGAAAAGGGGCAAGAAAGAAGATCGTATGTTGCTCGCCCATTTCAATTCAACAATGGATAAGGGAACCTATTATGTTTCCTCTGAACGGTTAAATAAAAGAATTGTTAAATTCGAATATTATGCGAAAATGGATAACGTCACAGGATTACAACTATCAGATTTATGTGCCTATCCGTTAGCTAGAAATATCCTTTATCCTGAAATTCCATACGTTCCTTTTGACGTTATAAGATCGAAGATTTATTGTAACGAAAAGGGGGAGTACATGGGTTGGGGACTAAAAATCTTTCCATAAAAAGTAAAAAGTCCCCATTTCTGGAGACCCTTTACCGACCGGGGACACCCCGATCCCGAGAATTAGCTTTAGTATAAAAATATGCTAAATGAAAAAAATGTCAAGAAAAAAATTGACAGAAATTCTGACCGTTGAGGTTATATCATACCGGAAGTGGTGGTAGACGATTTGAAGGATGTTTTGCAGTTGATTGAGATGAATGGGGGGGGGAAGTATGACAAAAACCGCAGGAATCTATGGGGAAAAGCGCTTCCTCATTTGAAAACGCCGGTAAGAGAAAACGTATGGCTGAAAACTATGATTGATGAGTTGCCGGTCTGTCAAGCCGGTCTGACAGCCTTGGCCTGCTATTCAATGTTTACTCCGCCCCAAAAGCAGGTTTATGCAGTTTCCTCGAAAGACTGGAAAGCCATAAAGCGCAAATATCCCCATGCAATTATTTTTTATCCGGATGAGGCAGGATATGAGCTGGAGGTCTGGAGCTACTCTCCGGGCTTATTTGCGAACGGCAAAATAGTTGATCCATTCTCTCTGTATATGAGTTTAAGAGATATTAAGGATGAACGCGTTGAATCCGCCATGGAAGAGATGATGGAGGGTGTTGAATGGTAAGGGGACTTGATCTTTTTCGGGATTATTTCAAGGGTTATACGGATAAATATATTCTGATTGGCGGAACTGCATGTGATTTAGCGATGGAAACACAAAAACGATGTCTTCAGGCTTTATCAAATCTTGTCCCTGGACACGGATATTGCATTGCCTCAATCCATAGCAGATGACATGCGGACGTTTTTGGAAAAGATATCTGATGAGCCGCCTGATTTAAAAAATATGGGAATACGCAATACATCGCTGGAGGATGTAATCGGTAATCTCAAAAAGATATATAAACTTTGATGATAGTATGATCCAAGAGAAATAATTTAAGGCTTGCAATTAAAGAGAGGCTCTTGCTTCGTCAGGCAAAGTATGAAAGGAACGGGTTATCATATAAAAATATAAGGAAAGAATTTATGCTTTTAGATAACGAAAATCAAAATTTAAAAGTTCATGAATGGATTGCAAAGTATACAGAAGAAGGCAATCTGAATATTGTAACCGGATATTTTACTGTCGGTGCGTTGGCCTATCTATCGAAAAGTGTTAATAAAAAAATCAAAGATTATCGTTTTGTGCTTGGTGATATAGTAAATATCGATGCCGTTAAAGACAGAACACTTGATTTAATCAATGAAAATGTAACTGTCGAAGCAGCTTTAAGACTCGACAAATTAGCTCAAGAAGCTGTAGAATTTCTTAAACAGGACAATGTTAATGTCAGGACTTTGGAGCCAAATTTTTGCCACGCAAAGGTATACCTTTTTAAACCTGCCGCTAATGATGACAGGGATTATTATTTTATTTCCGGAAGTTCAAACTTAACAGAAGCCGGAATCGGGTTAAAAGAAACAAACAATATAGAATTGAATATTGCTGAGACAGGCAAGAGCAACCAGTATAAAGAACTGGCTGACTGGTTTGACGGCTTGTGGATAAGTAAACAGGCCCACAAAGACAAAACTCTAATAGATGAAAACGGCAAAAAATACACAAAGCCATTTAAAGAATATGGCTCATCGCGGATTAGCGTGAAAACCTATCTCTAACAACCAAATGAGTCGGGGCCAAAGGTAATCGAACAAATCAGCCTCGGACGCAGAAGTGGCCGTCATTCCAGAAAAAGCAGGAATCCAGACGCTTCGAGAGACCTGGATTACGGGGCAAGCCCGGAATGACGTTAAGCCCTTTTTATATAAGCATCACGCTAATCCGCGATGAGCCAAGAATATTTAATAGAAGAAATTGAAAAAATATTTATTAGATACTCGCCCAAAGAGCTCTATTACAAAGTTCTTTTTGAGTTATTTGGCAGCCAGATAGACAGCACCCACGACAATCCGGATTTTAACCGTCAGATCGGAAGGCTTGAAAATACAATTGTATATAATGCTCTGTATGACTTTCAGCAAAAAGGGGTTTTAAGTTTAATGAAAATGCTCCAGAAATATGATGGAGCCATTCTTGCCGATGCAGTAGGTCTGGGAAAAACATGGAGCGCTCTTGCCGTTATGAAGTTTTTTCAGCTTCAGGGAAGAGAGATTATTTTAACCTGTCCCAAAAAACTTCAATACAACTGGCACCGTTACCTTCGCCATCAAAATTCCAAATTTGAAAAAGATCAGTTTGACTACTTCATTAGATTTCATACAGACATGCAGATAGAACGGATGGAAAAATACACCGACCGGGCGGATAAACTTTTTACTGATGACAAACCGAAACTGATTGTCATTGATGAAAGCCACAATCTAAGAAATGACAAATCCCAACGGTATAAATTCTTTGTCGATGAAATCTTAAAGCGCAATGAAGATATTAAGGTCTTGATGCTTTCTGCAACACCGATAAACAACTCATTAAACGACATCAGGAATCAATTCAAGCTGATAGTCCAAGGCAATGTGGATGGATTTAATGAATCTCTGGGAATCAGGAATATCGATTACACCTTTCGCTCAGCCCAGAAGACCTTTAATGAATGGCGGGAAGAACGCAATCCAAAGATTGGGGACTTCATTAAAAAATTGCCCGCAAACTTTTTTACTCTTACGGATTCTTTGACTGTTGCCCGCACCCGGAAGATGATCGAAGGGCAACAGGCCGGACTTGATTTTCCGGTCAAGGAAAAACCGGACAATATTTTTGTTACTCCTCGCCAGATGGGCAATTTCGATAGTTTCGAGGAATTATTTGATCATTTTCCGCCGATGCTTTCCGGCTACCAACCCGCATTTTATGTTGAAGCTGATGAACCAGAAGATAAGGACATCCTCCATGATGAAAGACAACGAGACCGTTTCCTTGTAAAAATGATGTATATATTGATGGTCAAAAGGTTGGAGTCTTCCTGGTTCTCATTCTATTCAACTGTTGAAAAAATAATGAATCATCACCAGAATGCATTGGATAAAATCAAATATTATCAGGAAGCAAAAAAAGAGAGTACCGTGGAGAATGATTCTGAAATATCATTATTTGAGGAAGATGATTTAGAAGATGAAATAGCCGAACTGACACTTGGTAAGAAACGTAAAATAAATATTTCAGAGATTGATGCCGCCGGCAAATTAAACAAATACAAAAAAGATCTGAAAGAAGATATTGAAGCGCTTAATGACCTCTTCACAAACATGCAACGCTTTGAAAGGGAATTAGTGAAGGAAACCATAAAACCGAATAATCTTAAAAGCGCTGATGATAAGCTGGAAGTACTCATCGAGAAGATAAACAAAAAACGAAGGTCGGGCGCCAATGGAAACAATCAAAAGGTCGTGATTTTTACTGTATACAAGGATACCGCGCAATATCTTTTCGACCAGCTTAAGGCACGGGGTTTTAGCAAAATCGCTCTTGTCAGTGGAACTGGTTCCAAAACCGATGATTCGGACTCTGAAACAAAGAATTTTGAACCAATCCTGGAACGATTTACTCCTTTCACCAAATTATTTAAAGAAAAAGAGTGGGACTTTGAACCGAGCTCTAAAGATATTTCCGAGAAAGAAGCTTTTGGAGAGTGGATAAACTGGATTTACCAGAATGATGAGAAAACCTACAAGCAAATCCAACAACCCATCGATATTTTGATTGCTACCGATGTCTTAAGTGAAGGACAAAACTTGCAGGATGCCGATATGGTTATTAATTACGATATACACTGGAATCCTGTAAGAGTCATCCAGAGAATGGGGCGTATTGACAGGCTTGGTTCTCCAAACAGCAAAATATTCGGGATCAATTTCTGGCCATCAAATAACATCAACTCTTATTTGAATTTACAGGGAAGAATTGAACATCGTATGGCAGCCATGAAACTGGCAGGTTCGGAAGTTAACCTCGAATTTTCTGATACGTTTGCTGAAATGGCAAAAGACGAAAATCTTGAAAACAAGATGAAAGCAAGAATGATGGAACAAATGCAGACATCATGGGATGACATTGAAGTAAGCGAACAAGGCCTGGGATTTGATGACCTTTCGTTGGAACGGTACAGGCAGGATTTGCTGGAAGAACTGAAAGCGGATCAAAAAAAATATGAACAAATGCCGAGAGGCGTTTACACAGGTTTTAAGGCTGAAAAGGAAGTTTGTCCAGATGATGGAATAATTGCGTTATTGGGCTATCCTGCAAGACCACCCAAAACAACGGGGCACCAATACCAGACTTATGACTTAATTTATATCGATATGAACGGGAAACCTGTCTTGCTGAATCAGAAGGAAGTGCTGGATGCCCTGACTGTACATAAAGAAAAGAACCGGTATGTGCCGGAGGCCGTGGAAAAGGGTGAAGAGCAGGCCATTGAAGAACTTGTCAATTCGGTAAATAGCTGGCTGCGAAGTCAGGCCGTTGAAGATGAGCAACAGGAAGACGGCACAGTAAAAACCCGCATGGGCAGCAAGGTAAAAGACCTGCTATCAAAAATTAAAAGCGGAGATGCCTCTGCTGTTAAAAAAGTAAAACAAAACATAAAAGTCAGAGATAAATACAAGGCTGACAACTTCGATTTGATTACCTGGTTTCTGGTGAGCTGACTGGAGGATTTGATGGGACGTAAAACGCAAATACTTGAAGTAAAAAATATCTCAATTTCACTCACAACAATACATGATGAAGACTATATCTGCATCACAGATATCGCAAAAGCAAAAGAGGGCGATTCTCGCGCTGCGGATATTATCAAAAACTGGATAAGAAACCGTGCAACTCTGGAGTTTCTGGGCACATGGGAGCAGATGTATAATTCAGATTTTAAAGTGGTCGAATTCGACCACTTTAAAATGCACGCCGGGCTACCGAGTTTTGTTTTGAGTCCGGGCCAATGGATCAAAAAGACCAGTGCAATCGGCATGTATGTTCGTTCCGGCAGATACGGCGGAACCTATGCCCACAAAGATATTGCCTTTGAGTTCTGTTCCGCCATAAATCCGGTTTTTAAACTATACCTCATTAAAGAATTCCAACGGCTGAAATCTGATGAAAATCGGAGGCAGCAGCTTGAATGGAATGTTTCCAGAACACTTGCCAAGGTGAATTATCTCGTTCACACCAGCGCTGTCAAAGAGCATCTTATCCCTGATGATTTATCCAAATCAAAGCAACGCTTTGTTTATAACGCTTTGTTTATGCGGACGAAGCGGATCTGTTAAACGTTGGGGCTTGGTTTTAACTTCGCCCAGAAGACCTATAAATTTTGATAGATCAATATCAACGCATTGATATTTTAGCATATTTCATCTGTCATTTTGTAAAATGACTAATAGTGGGCGAAGTTAAAACCAAGCCCAAACGTTGCCCTTTTCAATAAAACAGCGTTATCCTGGCGCAAAGAACATCCGGATGAAAAAGGCAATATCCGTGATACGGCAACCATTGAGCAGCTTGTAGTTTTATCCAATCTGGAAAGCTTCAATTCAGAGTTGATCAAAGAAGGGCTTGATGCAGACACACGACTGAAGAGATTAAATCAGATTGCCATCCAGCAGATGCAGGTAATGATTGAAAACAAGTCATTAAAAAAGCTTGAAGGTGACAGATGAAGCCAGAATTAACATATTTCAAAACAGAAGACTTCCACACAGCTCTGCAGACATTTTTCAAAAACTTAAATATCCCGGTCAACTATATCGCTGAAGAGCCTGCTCGTCCGCAAGATATCCTCACTGAAGGAAAAACATATAAAAAAGACCACCCTGCTTTTCAGTTAATGAATGACGTGTATTTCC
>JAYEIR010000171.1:0-5633 GCA_034660135.1 Thermodesulfobacteriota bacterium | reverse complement strand
AAAAACTTAAATATCCCGGTCAACTATATCGCTGAAGAGCCTGCTCGTCCGCAAGATATCCTCACTGAAGGAAAAACATATAAAAAAGACCACCCTGCTTTTCAGTTAATGAATGACGTGTATTTCCTTGGCATGGTTGACGATGCCGCCTTTGAAGGGAATGCCGGCCTTGCCCCGGAAAAAATTGAGTCCGATTATGACGGTATCCTGATCTTTGGCGTGACACTTAACCCACGGGATAACGGTCTGCTGCCAACAAGATCACAACTTGCCGAGATTACCCGCTCATTTAACCGGGAATTTCATTACACCCCGGTTGTCGTTGTTTTTAAATATGAAAACCATATTGCCTTTGCCAACACGGAAAGACAGAAATACAAACAGGAATGGCGCGAAGGTGAAAAGGCGGGCAAGGTTTCTCTGCTCAGGGATGTTGATCTTGATAATTCCCATTCCGGCCACTTACGTATTCTGTCGGAACTTGCAATCAGCCGGTCAGGAAAAAAGGCCATAAACTCTTTTGCCGATCTTTATACATACTGGCAGACTGTCTTTAGTGTCTCCCTGCTTAACAAAAAATTCTATGATGAACTTTCCAAATGGTATTTCTGGGCAGTGACAGAAGTTACTTTCCCCTCAGAGCCAACTGTGATTGATGAACAGTTGAAAAAGATTGATCTTGCTACGCTCAGGCAAGAACATAATGCCAAAAATGTGATTCGTCTGCTAACACGGTTCTTGTTTGTATGGTTTGTAAAAGAAAAAAATCTGATTCCCGAAGAACTTTTTGATATTGACTATTTAAAAAGCGAATTACTGAAGGATTTAAGTCCTGTGCGCCATGAAGGACTGTTTAAGGAAGCAAATATTGAGAGTGTTTATTACAAAGCCATCCTGCAAAATCTTTTCTTTGCATCCCTGAATTGCCCCATAGAGCCTTTGGAAAAAGAAGATAACCGGGAAAGAGGATTTCGCTTAAGAGACAATTTTGGTCAGCACAGGGATGCCAATTATTTAATGCGCTACAAGAATCAGTTTAAAGACCCTGAAAAGTTTTTAAAGTTGATCAATGATGTTGTGCCATTTCTAAATGGCGGTCTGTTCGAATGCCTGGATAATAAAACAGACAAAATCTATATTGACGGATTTTCGGATAATCTGGTGAAACCGCATCGACTGATTGTGCCGGATTATCTATTTTTCGGATTTGATCAAGAAGTTGATTTAAGTGGAGTTATTGGAATCAAGACCAAAAGATATGAAAAAGCCCATGTTAAAGGTCTAATATCCATTCTTAAATCCTACAAATTCACCATTGCCGAAAACACCCCTATTGAAGAAGACGTTGCTCTTGACCCGGAGCTATTGGGCAGAGTATTCGAAAATCTGCTCGCCAGCTACAATCCTGAAACCAAAACCACCGCCCGTAAACAGACAGGCTCTTTCTATACGCCCAGAGAGATTGTCAATTACATGGTGGATGAAAGCCTGATTGCTTATCTTAAAAATAGCGTAAAAGATTGGAATATTGAAACGGATGAATTAGTCAAACAGCTTCATGACCTGCTTTCTTATGATAACATAAATCCTTTTGCCGAAAATGATGACTTGCAGAAACAAATCATCCATTCCCTGGACAATTGCAAAATTCTTGACCCTGCCTGCGGCTCAGGTGCTTTTCCCATGGGGATATTACAGAAAATAGTGCGTGTCCTGCAAAAAGTTGACCCAGAAAATAAATACTGGCAGGAACTGCAATTAAACAAGGCGGTGAAGGAAACTGAAGGCATTTTTACCATCGCGGACAAGAAAGAGCGGGAACGTAAATTAATCGAAATTAATGATGCCTTCGACGAAAAAATTAACGATCCGGATTATGCCAGAAAGCTGTTTTTAGTCGAAAACTGCATTTATGGTGTGGATATCCAGGAGATTGCTGCGCAAATTTCCAAACTGAGATTTTTTATTTCGCTGATAGTTGACCAGAAAGTGGAGAAAGACAAACCGAACTTTGGCATCAGAGCTTTGCCCAATCTTGAAACCAAATTTGTGGCCGCCAATACATTGATCGGCATTGAGAAGTCAAAAGATCAATTGAGCATTTTCAATGATAATCAGGAAGTGAAGGAGCTGGTAAAAGAACTGGAAAATGTGAGACACCGGCTTTTTTCGGCAAAATCACCGGCTACCAAAAGAAGGCTTAAAGATAAAGACAAAGAAATACGAGAAAAACTATCAAACTTGTTAGAAATACTGTTTAACGATGAAGTCGAAAATGTGCTTAAGAATAACAGGAGAGTTTCCAGATTAAAATATTACCATGATATGATTAAGCAAAATGGACCAAAAGATAAATATTTACAAAAAATTGAAGTCATGGAAAAGGAGTTAGATAAAATAACAGAAAATTATAAATCAAAAAACCATAAAACCGCAATGCAGCTTGCCAGTTGGGACCCTTATGATCAGAATGTTTCGTCTGCTTTCTTTGATCCGGAGTGGATGTTTGGTATCAGGGATGGATTTGATATTGTGATTGGAAATCCGCCGTATGTAAAAGAATATACAGATAAAAGTGTTTTTAATGGCTTAAGGAACTTAGAGTGCTACCAAGGTAAAATGGATTTATGGTATTTGTTTGGTGCTAAATCAATTGATCTGCTGAAAAAAAATGGACTTACTTCATTTATTGCAACAAACAATTGGATAACGAATGAAGGGGCATCAAAATTCAGAAACAAAGTGTTACAAAATACGGCAATAAAACAATTCCTTGATTTTCGAGACTTTATGATATTTGAAAGTGCTTCAATTCAAACTATGGTCTACCTATTGGAAAAAAATAAAAAAGAGAAATATCAGGTTGATTTTAGGAGAATAAGCACAGAAAAATCTACAAGAGAAAGTGCAGAAGAGCTTCTTAGCAAAACTGGAATACATGAATGTTATAATTTGGAATTCAATCCAAGCTCCTTGCTCGATAAACGTATTTCTTTTGTAAAAGGTGAGGATGAGCAAATTTTGGAATATATTTTTTCGAAGAAGAATTTTACTTTAGATAAAATCAAAGAAGTCGCTACCGGAATTGATGTTCATCAAGATTTCTTGAATAAAAAAGGTGCGGAAAAACTAAATAACAGAATTCCTGTCGGCACAGGGATATTTAACATTACAGATGAGGAGAAAAATAACTTAAAGCTAAATGATGATGAACTGCATTTAATAAAACCTTTTTATACGACTGAAAAACTATCAAGATACTATGGCAATCCGGAAAATGATCTATGGGTAATCTATACAGGTTCCAAGTTTAAGAATAAGAAAACAATGAATGCCTATCCGAATATTAAAAGACATTTGGATAGGTTTATAGGTATTATCAGTTCAGATAATAAGCCGTATGGACTCCATAGAGCAAGAAAGGAATCATTCTTTCAGGGAAACAAGATAATATCCTTGCGTAAGTGCCCACAAAGGCCAGTTTTTACATACACAGATTTCGATTGCTATGTATCGCAAACATTCTTTGTAATTAAATCAAGTCGCATTAGCCAAAAGTATTTAACAGCATTTTTGAACTCCTCGATAACGGCATTTTGGCTTAGGCACAAAGGGAAAATGCAAGGAACAGCTTATCAGATCGATAAAGGTCCAATTCAGGAAATTCCAATTTACAACCCTGAAAAACCTCTGCAACTATTGTTTTCTAACATAGTGGACAGCATTCTTTTTAGCAAAGAGAATGAATTTGAAGGGGAATCCAAAACCTTTGAAACTATAACAGACGCACTTGTCTTCCAACTCTACTTCTCCGACTACATGAAAGAAAAAGAAATCGACATCCTGAAATTTGTTGAGCAGGATTTAAAAGAGACATTGGGCGAAGACGATTTTGAACAGTTGCCGGACGAGCAAAAAGAAAATGTAATTAAAGAACTCAACAAACGCTGGTCAAACCCGGACAGCGAGATTGTAAAACGAATGAACAGCTTTGCAGAAAAAAGCCCGGATATTCTAAAACCGATACTGGAGAGCAAATAAAAGAAGTGACTCAACAAACAACAAGGGGCGGGGTAGTTCATTTGTGGTGCGACAGGCACTGCTGCCTGTGCAAGAAGGCCTGAGGCGTAAACATCGAGGTGCACCACATCATTCCAGAAGCATCGGATGGTTCTAACGATATAGACAATGCCTTGCCCCTCTGTTTCGATTGCCACAGTGAAGTCAGTCGATACAACAAAGAACAGCCTATGGGTATCAAGTATAAACCTGAAGAACTAAAAGCCAGACGAGAACAAATCTATGAGGAGTTCACACGCCACCTTATTCCACCTGTACACTATGAAATCACCAACTATCTCTCTCCCGACCAAAAGAGGATATTCCCTGATGTCGGATTTAATTTAATCCATTTTGGCGACTTTCTTCCGGTCAGAGTTCATATTATTGTTGAGGCAGTCCGTGACGACAAAGCCGTGGCGCGGATAGGTGGATATTATGGCGGCGAGGCGTTGTGGAATCTGAACCCTCGCTTCAGACATTCAGGACATTTTTCTGTACCCGAGCAAGTTCGCAACGATCCGAAAATCCGGCTGAAAGTCTCGGTTGAAATAATCGACCAGTACGACAGATACCACAACCTCTTGCCGGTTCATTTTGTGTATGTTGCTGATGGTGATTGCTGGTATTTTGATCCATAATTTTCGTATAACCTCGCTCTTGCAGCGGAGCGCAAAAAAGACCGCGCCCGCTGAAGAGTCCGTTAGGTGAATAACAGTATCTATATATCAGGGGGGATTATCCACTATGGGGATTCATAGTTCAAGAATAAGCGAAGATGATCTGTTTGGCAGATTTTTCCTAAAAAAACCAGATGGGGTTCAATATGAAAATTATTTTAGTACTATTTGTGCAATCTACCCTCTGTTGCAGGATGGCGACTGGAATGAATGTGTGACAGGATACTACATTAATGTTGCCGGCAATATGGATGCTGTAAGGTTGTCATTTTTTACAGATGATCCCCAAAATGCGATCAATTGTGAAAACGACTTCTGTTCAGAAAACAATATAGTTGAGATCCAACCTTGTGAATACCCTCATAAGGTAAAAATAGCAGAAGGCTATGGTGGAGAAGAATTACGTTTTAGGAAATTTTTGCATATGTATACCTTGATTGGTATCGATTTGATAAACGCAGATCTGCTAAATGCGAGATGTTTGCTTGCCACATTCAGACTTCAGGTTATGCGTTCAAGGCAAGAATATAAACCGCATTTCGAAGGAACTTTTAAAAAACACAGTCAAACTTATTTATCTCTTTCTGAAGAAGGTAAGGAACAGTTCTGGAGCGATCTGTCAAACTGGCCAAATCCACTTCAAGTAGACTGGGCTCATATGATGGTCAACATGATTTTGCCGGGTGATTTTGTTCCAGCATGGAACGATTTTCTTGCGCCAAAACCTTCTCTCACAATAGGGGAAATAAACCAGGTTGTAGCCCCAATGAATTTCCAAATACCAGTTGACTGGGAGCCTATGAAAGAACAGATCACCTAACAAGTCGCTGGAGAATCGACGGGAAAACGCTGGCGCGTTTCCCGCGTCTCAGCACCTGCGTTATACGATCAGGG
>JAYEIR010000170.1:0-2591 GCA_034660135.1 Thermodesulfobacteriota bacterium | reverse complement strand
ATATAAGCCTACGCAAGCACAGGTCTTGAATCATCAACGAGTTGCACCAGGGCGGGCTTTGAACCCGTGAACGGTTACTTTGTATTTTGTGTTTGCAATCCGCAATCCAAAATCCAAAATTACGGCTTGTCCTGGTCAGGTTCATAATAGCGCAAACACCACGATGATTTCCATGGGGAGTTCGCCTTTTATAAGTCCTTCAGGTGGTTTCGGAAAGGGAGCGGCTTCTATTACGCCCGTGAGTGCGGCTCTGTCCAGGATCCTGTGCCTTGACGTCTTTGCAACTGCAGGATTGTGAATATCCCCGTCGGGTGTGATCACAAAGCGTATGGTAACACGGCCTTCTATTCGCCTGATCCTTGCAATATGGGGATATTTTTTGTGCTTTTCTATTCTGTCTCTCACCATGGCGAGATAGCTGCTCAATTTGTTTTGATCAAGGGGGGGCTGATCCGAATCTGGCTGGGCCCAATCCCGTATATGCGTGTCAGAGACATGAGGAATCTGCGGCATGCTTATCCTCTCGACGATATCGGCAGGAAACACTGTTTCAGGGGCAGGAACTGTTATGGCTTCCTGGTGCAGGGGGACTAACTCACTTGCCTTTAGTCCTTTCATGTCTCGAGGTTGGAGCAAATCTTCGGATTTGTGACGCGGCCTGGGAATAGTTCTCGGCTTGGCTTTTGAGACATTCTTCAAGGTTAGCTCGATATAAGTACAGGTCTTTGATCTGTGCATCCCTGTGATATGCATTAAAAAAACAACATGAATTCCCGCGGATACTGCGATTAGGCTCCACAGTAGCCAGTTGGTGTGTTTTCTTTGGTTTGATCTGAATAGCATTGTTTTTATCTTAAATAGATCCCGGTGCCTGTAAACCCCGCTTTATTGCGCAGATACTCTATAATTCCTTTTCTGTTGCGAGACACAGCCTGCCCGCACCTGCCGCCTTAACAACATCCATGATCCTGACTGCCTTATTAAGGATCACATCTCTATCCGCCCTGACTACAACCAGCCTGTCTTTTTGCTCGCCGATTATTTCCCTGAGTCTTTCAAAAAGATCACCAGGCGTAACTTCCTGCTTTTCAAGGAATGCCCTGCCTTCTTGATCAACGTATACGGTGATTTCACTCTGGATCTGCGGTGAAGAGGCCTTGGCCTGAGGGAGCTTGATCTTTATCCCTTCATCCACCATGAAATTTGTGGTCAGCAGAAAATAGATCAAGAGCAAAAAGACAATGTCAATTAGTGATGTGAGCGGCACCCTCACCTGATACCGGCGCCTGTTATTGCGGTGAAGCAACATGATGATCTCCTGTTTGTCGTCTGATTATTGAAATTTTGTAACTATCCAAGTATCTTTTAGACAGGATTACAGGACAAACAAGATTTATTATTTTTTCATCCCGTATATCCTTCAATAAATCGTGTTACTCCAATTGCGTGAAAAATTGTCTTATATTTCGAGAGTTCTTGATTAAAAGAATGTCATGCTCCTCGTCATTCCCACGAATGCGGGGATCCATGAATGCCTGAACATCCGCGCCTTCGGTGCGAACGGGTAGCGCAGAGCTTTGACTCTGCTAATATAATGCAGGGCTGAATTCCTGTGCTGCTCATGGTAATTTGTTTAAAACAGGACACGTTTCTTGATTTACAAGATAAATTAATCCAGTCCATCTTGTTAATCCTGTCAAAGAATTGAAGTACCTGAGTAGTAACGAAATCTCTTCCACAGCTTTCATCAGGAACAAAGCCATGATATACGTCGATGCTCGTTCAGCTTTTGGCTATGGCCCTTATGAAAGTGACTGCCCCGTCCTGAAGCCGGGACTCGTATATATCAACACGGGAAACCAGATAGCTATGGGCTACCATGGTGGGCAGAGCGACCGCAAGTCCAAGGGCTGTGGTCAACATTGCCTCCCATATCCCACCGGCGAGAACGGCGGCATTGACTTTCCCTCCCATCTGCTGAATAACCATAAAGGCCTTGA
The DNA here is from genome assembly GCA_034660135.1 of Thermodesulfobacteriota bacterium. Classification (GTDB taxonomy): domain Bacteria; phylum Desulfobacterota; class DSM-4660; order Desulfatiglandales; family Desulfatiglandaceae; genus JAYEIR01. Next base: position 591 of record JAYEIR010000170.1, on the reverse strand, counting down.
TCATGCCGGTAACCGTACCCAAAAGTCCGAGCACTGGCGCTATGTTTCCGATTGTGGCGAGGGCCTGGAGATAACGGGATAGGCTTCTGACCTCATTGTTGCTGGCATGAGACATGACGGTTTCCAGGGTCTCCCTGTCCTGATTCTTGACCTCCAATGCCTGTGCCAGAATACGTCCCATGGGCGAATTGCTTGTGCGTGCAAGCTCATAGGCCTGATGGTCCTCCCCATTTCTGATGTGCCGGGCTATTTCTTCGGCCGGCCCGACCCCACGCCTGCGGATCTGTGTAAATCGAATCAAACGTTCCAGGAATATGGCCAGGGCAAGAACTGAGCAAAAAAGGATGGGGGTCACGAGGACGCCACCTTTTGCGAGAAAATCAAGCATATTCTTTTACCTCCAAGATTTTTAATTTTGGTCTATTCTGCCTTTCCGTATATAACTGACAATCTTTTATTGTAACCGTTCACGGGTTCATAGGACGCAGATTTTCGCTGATTCACGCAGATAAGTCTATGGCAACAAGGGCCGGTTTGGCGGGTTCCCGGGGATCCCGACAGGGGGCCTTTATGCGTAAGGGATTGTTGATT
>JAYEIR010000169.1:0-2620 GCA_034660135.1 Thermodesulfobacteriota bacterium | reverse complement strand
CCAGGGCGTCTTCAGAAATGCTTGACGAGATCCTTCCGCAAATAAAAGACGGATCTGCGCCTCGCGTTGCACAGGATCATACCGAGGCGAGCTATTTTGGTGGCCGTAGCGACAGGGATGGGGAAATAGACTGGTCATTGAAGGCAGTCGAAGTCAGGAATCTGGTAAGGGCTGTGACACGTCCTTATCCCGGCGCCTTCAGTTTTGTGGGTGACAGGAAGTGTATGTTCTGGTCGGTCACGGAGATGCCCGGCATGGAAGAAATTGCAAGCCCTGGCACGATTCTCTCTACTGATCCCCTTGTGATCGCCTGTGGAGAAGGATCTGTGAGAATGGATTTCGGCCAGCAGGAAGGGGGCCTGTACATGAGCGGCTTCCAGGTTGTACAGGAACTCGGGATACTCAAGGGCATGAAGTTTGGGCCATGCGCAGCCAGGCATATGGAAGCAGCAAAAAAAAAGACCGTCCTTATATTAGGTGTCGACGGCTTCATCGGCAATGCCCTCAGCGAACGTCTTTTGGAAAGCGGGAAATACGAAGTGCACGGCATGGACCTCCGTTCAAACTATATTCAACGCCTTTTGGACAGGCCGGGATTCCATTTTGATGAAGGTGATATTTCCATTCATCGCGAATGGATCGAGTACCATGTCAGGAAGTGCGATATAGTAATTCCATTAGTGGCCATTGCAACGCCAATCGAATATACTAGAAATCCCTTACGGGTCTTTGAACTCGATTTTGAAGAAAACCTGAGAGTTGTGCGCTATTGCGTGAAATATGGTAAGAGGGTTGTTTTTCCCTCCACTTCCGAAGTGTACGGGATATGCGACGAAGAGGAATTTGATGAGGACAATTCCAGATTAGTTCTTGGTCCGATACGTATGCAGCGGTGGATTTATTCTTGTTCAAAGCAGTTGTTGGACAGGGTTATCTGGGCCTATGGACAGCAGAAAGGACTCAAATTCACCCTGTTCCGGCCGTTCAACTGGATCGGCCCGAGACTTGACAGCCTTGCTTCTGCGCGCATCGGTAGTTCACGCGCCATCACACAGCTTATCTTGAATCTTGTGGAAGGAACACCTATTCAGTTGATTGACGGAGGAAACCAGAAAAGGTGTTTTACGGATGTCTCAGATGGAGTGGAGTGCCTGCACAGGATCATAGAAAATAATGACGGCGTTTGCGATGGCCGGATAATAAATATCGGCAATCCCGATAATGAGGCCAGCATCATGGAACTTGCAGAGATGCTTGTGGCCAAATTTCAACAACACCCGTTGAAATCAGAATTCCCGCCGTTTGCCGGCTTCCGCAAGGTGGAAAGCACCGCCTACTACGGTGAAGGTTACCAGGATGTTCAACATAGAAAACCAAGTATTCGGAATGCCCGGCGGTTGATAAACTGGGAACCCACCATCAGGCTTGAACAGTCTGTGGAGCAGACCCTCGATTTTTTCCTGCAGGAAGCAGCCGGGTCAGGAGAGATAGATACCCCATGATCATCGGCCTGAGGATTGATGTTGATACCTACAGGGGAACCAGATACGGGGTGCCGAATCTATGCAGAGTTCTTGCTGAACATTCCATCAGTGCCTCATTCTTTTTTTCAGTTGGCCCGGACAACATGGGGCGTCACCTCTGGCGGCTTCTTCGCCCCGCATTCCTTTTGAAGATGTTGCGGACTAAGGCCACGAGTCTGTACGGATGGGATATCCTCCTGAAAGGGACATTCTGGCCCGGCCCTGTTATTGGAGAGAATTTGGGCTCCATTATACGCTCTGTTTCGGATGCCGGTCATGAATGCGGATTACATGCGTGGGATCATCATGCGTGGCAGGCCCATATAGATACAATGGACTCTGATGCTATACACCGGAGCATCAGGAAAGGAATGGAAACCCTGACCAAAATCCTCGGACATACCCCTTCCTGTTCCGCAGTCCCCGGCTGGAAATGCAATGATCTCGTGCTGATGGAAAAGGAAAAATATCCTTTTTACTATAACAGTGATTGCAGGGGGGAAGACATATTTTATCCTGTAGTCAAAAAAAGAAACCTTTCCGTGCCGCAGGTTCCTGTCACACTCCCCACCTATGATGAAATCGTCGGCCATGAGGGAATATCAAACAAAAATTACAATGATTACATACTTTCCATTGTCAAACCGGACAGGCTCAATGTCATGACCATCCATGCTGAAGTGGAGGGCATTTTCTGCGTTTCAATGTTTGACCGTTTTTTGGCTATGGCCAGGGAAAAAGGAATTACTTTTGTTCCTCTCGGAAAGTTGCTGCCGGAATCTCAGGAGATCGGACAGGCGATTCTAACCCCAAAGGAGATCCACGGCAGAGAGGGTTGGGTCTCTTGCCAGGAAAATGTTGGGGATGTTGGGTCATGAAAAAGGCCACCTTGTCAGTGCTGATACTCTTTTTGCTGCTCTATATCCTGCCCCTTGGTGTACGTCCCATTGTCGTCCCTGACGAGTCCCGATACGCTGAAATACCCCGGGAAATGCTTGTCTCGGGTGACTGGGTAGTCCCTCATCTCAATGGTGTCAGGTATTTTGAGAAACCCGTGTTAGGTTACTGGTTCAATGCCCTCTCAATAATGCTGTTCG
>JAYEIR010000168.1:0-2632 GCA_034660135.1 Thermodesulfobacteriota bacterium | reverse complement strand
TGATCCCTATTATCTCATGAGGCAGGCCCTTGCAGAGGCGGAGAAAGCCTTTTTAAAGGGAGAAGTTCCCGTTGGCGCGGTTCTGGCCGGTCCGGAAGGGCAGATTATCGCCAAAGCCCACAATCAACCCATAGGTCTTAATGATCCTACTGCTCATGCGGAAATTCTGGCTATGAGAGAGGTCGGTTTGATCCTCAAGAACTACCGGCTAAACAATGCCATTCTTGTGGTGACCATTGAACCGTGCCTCATGTGCATGGGGGCTGCAGTTAATGCCAGGATAGCCCGGTTGATATTTGGTGCCCTTGACCCAAAAGCGGGTGCTGCAGGTTCTCTGTATAATCTTGCTGCAGACATACGACTGAATCACGAGATTAATGTGATGTCTGGAATCATGGAAGAGGAATGCCGGGCCTTGATGCAGGAGTTTTTCCGGGCTCGCCGGGGTAAAGGGTAAGTTTTTATGGAGAGGTACCGAAGTGGTCGTAACGGGATCGACTCGAAATCGATTTGTCCCGTTGATAGCGGGGCACGTGGGTTCGAATCCCACCCTCTCCGCCATAGTTTAGAGCTTGTAACTACTCAGGTAGATATGGCAGTAACTAAAAGCTGCAATTAGCCGTTAGCTTAAAGACTACAAGCATTTGTATAACTTTATGCTGAATTGAAACTTTCATTTTTTGATGCAACTGTATTGTCTGACAACTAACTGATTTTATGCAGCTAATAGCTAACGGCTAACCGCTAATTGCATTTTTTAGTATCCTGAGCAGTTGCCAGAGATCGTCAAAAGTTATAAGGGCAAACAAGATAGTCTACCGGAGAGATGTCCGAGCTGGCTGAAGGAGCGCGACTGGAAATCGCGTGTGCTGCTAACAGTGGTACCGAGGGTTCGAATCCCTCTCTCTCCGCCACTACTCAGATTTATAGTCTAAACAATCTGAATAGTAATTCGTACCTCAGAGACAGAAATTATCCATTATGCCTTATGAAGTTTTAGCCAGAAAATGGCGTCCCCAGGTATTTGGGGATGTCGTAGGCCAGGAACACGTCACCCAGACATTGATAAATGCCATCAAGACCGGCAGGCTGGCACATGCCTTTTTGTTCAGCGGACCAAGGGGGGTCGGTAAAACCTCTGTCGCCCGAATTCTGGCCAAGGCCATGAATTGCGAGCATGGAGAACCGGGGGTGCCATGCAATAAGTGCCAGTCCTGCATAGAGATTACTGACGGCTCGTCTGTAGACGTCCAGGAGATCGACGGTGCATCCAATCGCGGCATTGACGAGATCAGGGAGCTTAGAGAAAATGTAAGGTACATGCCGTCCGCAAACAGGTATAGGATTTACATAATCGATGAAATACACATGCTGACAATTCAGGCCTTCAATGCCCTCCTCAAGACCCTTGAAGAACCTCCATCTCATGTGAAATTTATTTTTGCCACGACCGAATTCCATAAGGTGCCTGTGACTATCCTCTCACGCTGCCAGCAGTTCGATTTTAAGAGGATACCTTTAACTCAGATTGTGAGTTATCTGGAGAAAATAGCAAAGGAAGAAAATATCAAGATTAGCCAGTCCAGTCTCGCATTGATGGCAAGAGAGGCCGAGGGCAGCATGCGAGACGCTGAAAGCCTGCTGGATCAGGTGGTCTCTTTTACAGGACCTAATATTGAAGATAATGATGTCACAGAGGTCCTGGGCATTATTGACAGGGATATCATTTTTGAGGCATCGCGTGCCATTATAGAGGGTTCATCACAGAAGTGTTTGGAGATTGTCAATCAGATATACAACTTCGGATATGATATCAAGGAATTTTACCGGATCCTTATGGACCAGTTCCGTAATATCCTGATTAGCCTTATTGCCCCTCAAAATTATCTGCTTGACATGACCGGGACCGAAAGGGAGGAAGTCAGGCGCCAGGCTGAACAAGCAGGAGAGGAAAAGCTCCAGATCTTGCTGAATTTTCTGATTAACCGTGAGGGAGATCTGAGGTTTAGCTCGAACCCGCGACTGATTTTGGAAACCACGATGATCAAACTGTGCCGTCTTGGTGATTTTATGTCCTTTGGTGATCTTCTGAAAAGAATAGAATCTCTGGAAGGAAGGCTGTCAACTGTACAGGCAACCGGGGAGCAACCAGAGCCCTTCCATCTTGCTGACCCTGGATCGAGTTGGGCTGCGATGAACAAGGCGGAAGGCCGTGAGGAACCGGAGAAACCCCGAAAGGCGGGGCAGAGCTGGAGTGACTTTTTGAGCTTTTTGTCATCCAAGAGCAAACCCATGTTCAATGTGCTCAAGGGTTGGCAGGTGCTCAATCTGGCGGAGAAAAGCCTGGAGATTGCAAAGGCAAATCACTCGTTTTCTTCAAGTTATTTTGACGACCCGGAGACCTTCGGCAAGTTGGCAGAGTATTGCCGGGATTTTTTTCAAAGAGATATCAAAATAAAAATTGTCGCCAGCAACCAGCCCGTGTCCGAGAAGAAGATATCACCAAAAAAAGAAAGACCAGACCTTCCCCTGCCTGTTCAGGATATTATGGATATCTTCCAGGGAGAGATAAAGGAAGGATAAAGTGATATGGACGGGGGCAGGTGCAAAGGGGTAAGGACAGGGGCAAAGG
>JAYEIR010000167.1:0-13001 GCA_034660135.1 Thermodesulfobacteriota bacterium | reverse complement strand
CCCCGGCCGGAAAAAAACGAGCGATCGTAGATCAACTCTGCATATAAAGTGCGTTCGCTTTGATCGAAGGTCTTGTCTATGATCTCGTATTCGGGGTTCAACCATGAATAGCTGCCTGTAAACCTGATGGCCGAGGACTGATCCAGATCCTTTTTGGCCTCCAATTTGACGAATCCAAATGGAGCACTTCTGCTTTCCCACCAGGTCAGGTCTTCCTTGTTCTTCTCGTTCTTGGGCCCGGTTATGGCATAGGGCCTCTTGTAGTCGGATACCAGGGCGGAAACAGTTAAGCAGTCCCTGAAGGAAAAATTGCCTGATGCCTCAAAATAGTGGGATCGCGCTGGTTTTTCATCGCCAAACCTTTCATCATAGGGATAGGCTTTTGTTCCGTCCCCCCAGAATTTTACAATATTGCATGAGGTATTGTCTTCTTCGCCGTTGCGGCCGCTCAGTGAAAGGAAGACATCCCACGGCCCTGCATCGTGCCCCATGTTTACATAGAGGGCACCCTGATCACCCGGAGCCCCATAGAGTATCCCGGTTTCAAACCCGTCCAGGTCTTTCCCTGTCATGGGAACGATATTGACAATGCCGGCAAAGGCATCTGGCCCCCAGAGGACCGATCCCGGACCGCGGATAATCTCAATCCGCTTCACAGGGGCAAGTGAGAGTTCATGATCCAGGGGATGCAGGGATTTTGTCACGTCAGAGCCCATGGGGACCGTATCGTAAAGGAACAGGACTGAATCCGGTATCCCCCTGAGATAAGGCTCTGTGCCCCACTCCTTTTGTGCCATGTAAAACCCCGGAATCATTTCCAGGGACTGGCTCAAGGTCCTTACGCCTTTGTCCCAGAGTTCCTCTCTTGTGACGACCTGGGCCACGGCCGGTGCCTTCCATGCACTTTCCTGACGTCTTGAGGCAATGGAGAGGACCTCGATATCCTCACCCACAAACATGAGTAAGGTGTCATCCTGGTCTGTGCAAGGAATTTCAGTTGCAGCCCATGATTGGCCGGCCGGCGCAAGAAAGACCGAGAGAAAAAAGGCTGTTATAAAAGATATTCTTTGAAAGTTAGACATGACGATTTTTTACGAATTTTTGTCCTTCCCTGTCTGTCTCATAAGGACCCGAAACTTGGCACGTGTAAGCCCTAAGAGCCTGGCAGCGGCCGTCTGGTTGTCTCCTGACGCCTTAAGGGCCTCTCTCACCAGATCCTTTTCCATTTTTTCCAGTGATATCCCCTCAGATGGAAGACAGAAAGCGGGGCCGTTGTTACCGGAAGTTGAGACCGGCCTGAGAAAAGAAAGGGTTTGGGCTGTAATGGCCTGGCCCCCGGCCAGGATCACAGCTCTTTCTATTACGTTTGCAAGCTCTCTGACATTGCCCGGCCACCTGTACTCCTTAAGCACCCTGATGGCCCCTTCCGTGAGCCCGATATCGGCTCCTTCACCAAACTGGCGCAGGAAATGACGGGCAAGAAGAATCACGTCATCCGTACGATCCCGGATAGGTGGTGGCTGTAATGGGAACACATTGATGCGGAAAAAAAGATCCTGACGAAAAATACCCTTTTCCACAAGTTCATTTAGATCCTGATTGGTAGCACAAATAACCCTAACATCAACAGGGATTTCTTCGTTTCCACCCACCCTCTGAATTTTTTTCTCCTGGAGTGCCCTCAGAAGCTTGGCCTGGGCCTCAAGGGAAAGATCACCAATCTCGTCCAAAAAAAGCGTCCCTCCTGTTGCATATTCAAATTTACCTATTGCCCTTCGCATGGCCCCTGTAAATGAACCCCTCTCATGGCCAAACAGCTCGGATTCTACCAGATTAGGAGAAATGGCCGCGCAATTTACAGGCACAAACCTGCTTCCCTTGCGGGGACTCGAATGATGAATATACCTCGCCAGGAGTTCTTTACCGGTCCCGGACTCCCCGCTGATCAAGACAGCCGAATCGCTTTGAGCCACCCTGGCGGCAAGATCCATTATTTCAGACATCTCCCTGGAACCGTAAACAATCTCTTCGCTACCTGCCGCCTTTTGGAGCTCCTGTTTCAGGTCCTTGTTTTCGACCATGATCCGGGAGACGCTAAGAGTCTTCTCCACGGTAAGCAGGATGCGGTCTTCCTCAAAGGGTTTGGTAATATAGTCAGCAGCTCCCTGCCTCATGGCTTCCACTGCCGATTCTACCGTGGCAAAGGCGGTGATAAACACAACAGGGCAGGGTATATCCATTTCCATGACCTTATTAAGGAGACCTGTGCCGTCCATGCGGGGCATCTTGATGTCGGTAATGATCATATCAAACGGCGTTTCCTTGATCATTGCCAGGGCCTCTACTCCGTCACCTGCCTGGTCAACTGTGTACCCCCTCCTTGTCAGGATAATGGAAAGCAGGTGCCGCATTCTTTCTTCGTCGTCGACTACCAGAATATGTGCCATCGTAGTTCCAGTTATTAGTTATCAGTTATTAGTTATCGGTTATTGGTTATCAGTTATTGGTTATCAGTTATCGGTTAACAGTTAAAAGTAACTGGTCAATAAAGCGGGGCAAACAGATTGATAAAGCGATTTATCTTCCTGCCTGTACGTCCCTCACCTGTCTGCGTGCACCGCATAGGCAGGCGCAGGCAGGTCTTTGTAACACAACACCAAATTGTGGAGGACAGAGCCCCCACGCCACAATGACGTATTATCGGTGTAGCGTGCCCCTCTGTGGGGCACATCGTGGTCGGAGAACGCAAACCAATGACTTGCACCCCGAATTATTGAGATGTTACGGTTAAACTAACTATTAACCGATAACTAATAACTATCAACTAATAACTAATAACTATCAACTAATAACTATTAACCGATAACTATTAACCGATAACTATTAACTGATAACTATTAACTGATAACTAATAACTATTAACTGATAACTATTAACTGATAACTAATAACTATCAATTTCCCTACAAACCGGCAGTTCCACACTAAAACAGGCACCCCCCTGGTCCCTGTTTCTTGCGGTTATGTTACCATTATGGGTCTTGATTACCTGAGAGGCATAGGCCAGCCCGAGGCCGGTACCCTTGGATCGTGTAGTAAAAAAGGGGTCGAAGATCTTGTGGATATTTTCCGGGGCAATTCCTTTGCCATTGTCTTCAATGTCAACAACCAGCTTGTTTTTGTGGCAGGAGATCATTAGGTGCACAGTGCCCTTGCCCCCGTTTGCCTCAAAGCCGTTTTTCAGGATGTTGCTGATTGCCCTGGTGAGCAGATCCGGGTCAGCATCCATGTAAAAGGGACCGGCTGGAAGATCGGACTTTATTCCAACAGAAGATCCGGCGTTCTGAAGTTCAAATTTCACGACGATCTGATTGAGCAAGCCAATAATATCTACCTGCCGGAAATGGGGTCGGGCCGGATGTGCAAATGACAGGAAGTCCTCAATCAGCCGGTTCAGACGTCTTATTTCATCCTCCATATAGAAAACCATTGTGTTATCGGAAGATATGGAGGGTTCCTGCTTCAGGACATCTAATGAGCTCTTGATAATGCTCAAAGGATTCTTTACCTCGTGGGCTACCATTAAAGAAAACTTGCCCATCTCTGCCAGTGCGTTCTGGTGCATCATTTCCTTATTGGCTTCATCGAGATCTTTCCTGCTCTCTGCGAGAGAATCAAGCATGGCATTAAATGCCACGGCAAGTTCTCTTGTCTCGGGAAGCCTTCCCGGCTGCACCCTGAGATCAAGATTCCCCTTAGCCACCTGCCTGGTTGCTTGAGCAAGTTGAGTTACAGGTGCCACGAGGGAACGAGAGAGGAAATAGAATATGAAACCCGCAAGGCAGGTCAGACCTGCCGCAAGCCAGATAAAGCGGTTTCCCATGGTCTTGGTGAGCTGGTCAATTCCTTTGGTACTGTAAGTGATACGCACCTTCCCGATCAGTTTTTCACCTGTCCCTCCATTGGTGTCCAGCTTAAATGCCTTGCTCTCTTCCTGTGATTCCCTGAGAAAGACAGGCGCTTCTGTGATGGGAAAAGAGCCGGAAATCTCGTTGGTTATGTTGCTCAGCACCTTGTTGTTATTGTCAAGTATAGAGACCGCCATCACATCTCTCTCTGACAGGACATTGGCAGCGAGCCTGTTTAACATGGACCTGTCATCAATGAGTATACCAAGTTCTGCATTAAGAGCAAGATGCCTTGCCAGAAACGAAATTCGCTCCTCAAATCTTGTCTCGACAAACTGGCGCGAGATATTTACTCCCATATAACCAAGCGCAAAGGTCGTGGCTGTTATAAGAGCAAAAACCGCCACAAGGAGTCTTATGTGTATGCCTGGATTTTTCATGGCCCCAGTATTACAGGTGGAAGATATTTCTCCTTGAGTTTTATCCCCAAATTCCTCATTACTCTTGCGTTGACCCATGCACGAAAAACAGGAGGCGTTTCGTTCAATGTCTCACCTGATAACATTCTTATGGCCTCACGGGCACACTGTTCTCCGAGTTCCTTATAATCAAACACAAAGGCCAAAGCAGCCCCGCTTTCATAGAAAAAGCGGTTAAAACCGATAACAGGTACCTTTTCAAAAAGGGCGTTCTTGATAACATACTGAACAATTGTCTCCGATATGACCGTCCGATCAGGGATAAGCCACAGGGCATCCATATCATTCCAGTGCTGTTTTAGCACAATCGGGATTTCTTTTTTGGATGATACATTAAGCGGTATGATTCTCAAGTCCATGGAACAGGCATTTATGGCAGCCCCCCTGAAAAAGTCGGAATTGTGATCAGGGTCATACAGGATACCTATGGATTCGATGTCGGGGAGCACTGACTTGATGATTTCAAGCTGGGCCTGTGCCGGTATATTTAGTGAGATTCCGGCGGCATCTGCGGCATGGCCAAGTACCTTCTCAGGGTTTAAGACCATGGAAAATATCCGGGGGGTCCTCTCTGAGCCGATCTTTGACCAGACGAATCTCGCAGCACCGGGTCCTATGGCCACAAAAAGATCAAATTTCTCATTTGCAAGCCTCTGTGCGAGATCGGTCTTCTCTTTGCCCTTGAATTTTTCAAGATGGAACACTTCAAGTCTTGCCTTAGCGGCCTTTTCAAGCGCTGCATTCAGTCCTTCCACAGCCTCAATATACGGCCTGATATCTTGAGAGACCAGGACTGCCACTTGTGGGTCATGGATCTCTCTGCATGGTGCGTCAGCAGCACCTGTAAGTATCGAGAAAGCCGCTGAAAACAACAGCCGGCAGATGATTTTGGCGAGATTTTTCAATGGCTTTGTAAGGTTTGAGGTAAGTTCTCAATAACTTCGGGTAAGGATCCAGTAAACCCCGGACTTTTTGAGAAGTTACGACTTGAGAGGAATGAATGAAATATCCGGGTCCAGAAAGGGTTCCTGGTCGAGTTCATCAATGGCTATATTTCTTAAACCTCCTGATAACACTCCCCACTTTACTCTTGAACTCCGCAGTGACTTCGTCCACGTCATCCAGGTTGATGACTACGCGAGGAGTTATCAGGACGATCAGCTCTGTCTTTTTGAGATCAACCGTGTCCTTTCCAAAAAGATAACGGACCACAGGGATATCTACAAGGCACGGCGTGCCCTGTGTCGTGTCAGACTCTTTTTCCCTGATCAGACCTCCGATTACTATGGTCTGGCCGTGTTTTACCGTAAGTGTGGTATCAATCTTCCTCTTGTAAAAGGATGGGTATTTTTTCCCTGCCACGTCATAGTCGCCGCTGTATTCGCTGACTTCCTGGGTGATGTCCATGGTTACCAGTCCTCTCTCATTGATGTGTGGCGTGACAGAAAGAATAACCCCGGTATCCCTGTACTCGATGTTGGTTGCAATTACAGGATCTGCACCGGAGGTGTACTGGTAATCGGAGCTCGCGAGGGGGATCTCATCCGAGACATCTATCTTTGCCTCAACATTGTCGGACGCAAGAATATGGGGCGAGGACAAGATGTTTACCTTGCCCTGAGTGGCGAGGGCCGATATATCGGCCTTAATTTTATCTGCAATCCCTATGGTATAAAAAAGGCCACCTTTGCCCATAGTAGCCGCAAGGATACCGCTTCCGGGATGTTCGCCTTTTGTATAGGACCACTCTATCCCGAGTTCGGTTTTGTCGCTCAAGGTAATCTCGGCAATGGTGGCCTCGATTAAGACCTGTCTTGGCAGGACATCTATGTGTTTCAAGATTCCTTCAATAATTCGATAATCCGCTGGAACAGCCTCAATAATCAAGGCATTCCTGACCTCATCAGCAGTAATACTGATTTCTGACTTGAGCGTGCCGGACCCTTCCAAGGCGCCGGCAGAAGGGCTTTTCCTGGCCGCAGGCTTTGGTGTTATTTGCTTTTGTTTCTTTAACAGCTCTGCCGCCTGTTTTGCCTTTACTGAAAAGGGATTCCCTGAGATACTGACGCTCTTAGTTCCTTTTCCCTTGTCTTTTTCAGTGACTCCCTGGCCGAAGACTTCTTTCAACAGGCCGGAGATCTGCTCGGCGGTCCCGTTTTTTACAAAATAGACATATATCCTCGGTTCAATATCTTCGCTGCTGACGTCGAGTTGCCGCACAAATTCTCCCACCTTGTCAAATACCTGCGGGTCGGAGCTGACGGCAAGGAGGGTATTCAAGTGTTCAATAGTAATGAATTTTATGTCCGCCTTGTGTGCGGTTGTGTACATCGGAAATATTTCTTCGAGGATCTTAGCCATTTCACCGGCCTCTATGTTTTCAAGAAACCAAAACCTGTGGGCAACCTTTTCAAAGAGATTTACATCAAAGACATCAACAAGCCTGATACACTTCAGAATGTTTATATTTCTATCAACCACTACCAGGGTATTTGAATCCGGGTCAGAGATAATGGTCCCTTGTGAAGAGACAAAAGGGGTAAGGAGTTTGGTCATCTCTTGTGCTGCTATGAACTTGAGAGGAATGATCTGGACAATAACCCTTTCCGCCGGAGCCACATCTATCCCCTGGCGGCCAAGCCTCAAAGAAAGCGGCATCCGAGGGGCGTCCTTGAGTGGGGCGATTTTGTACAAATTGCCCTCTCTCACCGCGGTCAGACCGTTGGCTTCCAGTACCTGGTAAAAAACAGGGAACAGGTCCTGTCTCCCGAGCTTGCCGGAAGTATGAATAGTTACCTTTCCTCTGACATTAGGGTCAACAATATAATTGATACCAAGCAGTTCGGCCATGGTCCTGATGACTTCATAGAGGTCGGCATTGTCAAAATTAAAGACAATCCGGGCATCTCCTTCAGAGACTCCCTTGTCCTTATCCTCTTTTTCTGATGTCTTATGGACAGGAACGGCCGGTTCTGTCCTGGATATTTCCTGTGACTTCACCACATCATTCGCCTTCGGTTTTGACTCTGCTTTGTCCTTTGATGGATCTGATCTCGGCGTTTTTTCTACTTGAACAACCTCATACTCTCCCTTCTCATCCACAACTACCACTTCTTTCGATTCTTCCGTTTTCTTGACAGGCTTTGCAGTCTTAGTTACAGCCCTTGTGGATGTCCTGCTGTCGTTCTTTTCTACCTTTACACGCTCGTCCCCGGCTCGGACAGATGTTTCCGCACAACCGGCAAAGAGGGTAATCAAGGTAAAGCAAACCAAAACAAATTGCAGATCCAATATTTTAACATATCTTAGCATATCTAATTTACCTTGACCCGCCTTTTTCCAAAAGGTGTATCTATAATCTTATATTTTGCCTCTGACGGCGTTTGCTTTTTTGCTTTCTTGACGCTTGGCACATTCTTTCTACTCGAACGCGGACTGACTGCGGCTGGTTTTCTTTTGGCTTTGGAAGTCGCACCAACAACAGTGGGGCCTGATTTCCTTTTGCTCGCCACTGCCCTTTTCTTTGGTTTGTCCTTATCATAAAGGAGTATCTCGTAGTCCCTGCCACCTTGTGATAAAATGATTTTCTCCTCTTTGATCTCTTTTAGCTTAAGCTCACCTATCTCATCACCCACCCGAACCCATTTTGATGAGCCCTGGCCTGTCTTAAGCTCTGGATTGCTGATAAGGGCTGCCCTGAACTGGTCAACAATGACTACTCCGTGAAGAGTTGTTTTTTTCAGAAATGCTTCAGTCTTTTTGGCTGCACGCTTGTCCGCGGGTTTGACTTTAGCCTTGGGTTTTGGCTCTTCCGGGATAAACTCGGCCCTTTCTGTTCTGAAAAGATCCTGGTCCACAACGAGCTTATAGGTCGATTCAGGAGGTATATTCCTCTTTGTCTTTGACAGCCTTCTGCCTGGCTTGCTTTTCTGCTTCCTTGCAGTCGTCTTGATCTCTTGAGGTGTTTGATCCCATTTGGTCCAGACCTCAAACGCCTTTATACCACAGAAAACTGTTAGTACACCAAGCACAAGATTTATCAGCCACACTCTCGAGAACATCTAAGCATCCTGAGGCAATTTCAAAACGCCCCCTTTTGACCAATCTCTGCGTCAGGCTCAAATTTTAATCCTCGGAATATTCAACATATTCCTGTGGTTAAAATTTTCGCCTTCCTTGACCTTGGACAAAATTGACCATTTTGAAACTGCCTCTCCTGTATTTTATTTTTTCATCAGCCCCGAAACAGTTATATCAGACTGGATCTGTCCGGTGCTTCTGCCTCTGCTGCTTATCCTTACGGTTTTTACCATCATATATTTCGGAGAACTTTCTATTCTGTAAAGAAGTCCTGTTAGCTGCCTGAGGGTGGATGTAATATTAAATTTAACTGGAATACTCAAATAGCAATCTTCGCCTGTTTGCTCAGGTTTAAGCACCCTCAGCCTCTTTATCTCGATGCCGTTTCGCTTTGCGATTGTATTTAGCCTGTTTTGAATATCCACAGAAGCAAGGGCAGGGGTCGTGCCCTTCAATAACCCTGACTCTCCCCGCTCAAGGGATCGATTTAGCGAGATAAGCCTTTCCTCGATGCCTTGGCCTTCCTGGACGGCGCGTCTATATGCTGCAATCTCCCTCTCTTTCAGAGCAATTTGCGTGCCACCTGACTCGATACTTTGTAAAAACGGCAGAACCCGATAGATAAGACCCAAGAATAGCAGAATGGCTCCTATAATAAACAGATACCTTCGTCGTTTGTCTATTTTAATCTTGAACATAATGGATACACTTTGCCTAACTTAGTTTAAATCCTATTCGAAAGCGTTCTTTGTTGTTCCTGCCCTTTGTAATTGGAGAAAGAAAAACAACATCTTTAAATAATGGTGATGCATCGAGATATGTAACCAATTCTGAAGCCGCATCTGCGTATCCCTTTATCTGTATGCCTTTATCCGTAAAAGTGAACCGGGTGAGCCAGGCGGTTTCAGGGATCTTTTCGGTAAGATCCTTAATCACTTTCAGAAAAGGCACGTGTCCAGCCGTCAGATCATTGAGAAAACCTATCCGTTTCTCTATCTCATTGCATTTCTTCTGGCGCTGTTCTATCTTGTGAACTTCGGTGCCAAGCTGTTTGATCCCTTGGTTTAGTTGATCCAGGTAAAGCCTCTGACGAATCAGATGGCCTCCCCCCCAGGCGACAATCGATAATATGAGCAGGCCCGCAAGCCCAAACATTGCATAATAACCGGTTTTACCGGCCTTTTTTCGGAATCTCTGAGGCAGGAGATTAATATCCATGGGGACTTTTCTGATCCCCTTCAATGCAATTCCGTAGGCAGGAATCTGGTTATACGAAGGCAGCTCTATTCGGGAAAGGTCAACGGGTTGCAATGCAATTCCTGTTTCTATGTCCTGCTGGTTGACCTGTTCAATATCCGGGCCGTCTCCACAGAGAATTACTTCCAGCCTGCCGTTCTTTTTTGTCAGGGTTTCCCTGAGAGGCCCTAATTCACGTGCAATAATACCTGAAAAGTCTCCATGATCATCAGGCAGTCGAAGAGATTTTGAATAGCTCAGTATCCCTTTTGATACAACATTTATTTCCAGATTGTCATCTTCAAGATAGCCAAACACAAAGGGGTCCCGGCCATACTGGTTTTCCTTGTGGGAAAAGAAATTGCTCATGGCAGTGCAACCAATCTCTATTCCGGAAATGCCTATATCTAATTGGTTGCTCAAATCGAGGTATGGTTCCAGTGATTCTTTTTTGACTGTTACAAGGAATACCTTTAATCGGCTTTTTTCTTTGTCTTCTTCAACGAGCTGATAGTCAAAGTAGACTTCATCCGGGGAAAACGGGACATATTTCTCCATTTCATATCCAAGCGTTTCCCTCAGATTGTCTTTAACTGTTAGAGGAAACTCTGCATATCTGAGGACAGACATCCCCCGTGGTATTCCCACAAAGATATCTGTTGACCTGATCCGGTTTTTTGTCAAGAAATCTCTGACAATATCCTTAACTGCCCGTAATTTCTCCTGGACGGCCTTATCCTTTTCAAGGCGGTGAACAGCGTGGGCCACAAGCTGGATACCCTTGAAAGATGCCTTAAGATACACTATCGAGACGTAGTCATTCCCGATGTCGATTCCGATGCTTGTCTGAAAAAGCAAGGTCAGCCTCCGAAAGCAGGGCTATCAAGACACTCAATTATGCGGTATCCCTTGCCGGCTTTTCTATCAATCTTAATCATAGACATAATCCCCTGCCTGGTCTTGCTGTCTTCCACCATTCCCATTGACTTTATCGTGTAATATGGCTGCATTTTCAGGGTAAGGAAAGGCAGGACACTACCGTATACCTCAGAACCGAGAATGGGGAGCAACTCGGTCAGCGACTTGAAATCCTTTTCTTTTCTATACTCAACTATCTCGTCGGCCAAATCGTCCGTCATCCCTGGAAGGGACTGCAGCACTTGTGGTGAGGCGGCATTTATGCTTATCTTGTTAAATCCCGCTTTTGTCTTCTTCGTTTTCTTCCTGTGTCTTGCCCTGGTTTTTGATGTTTGCCTCTTAACCGGTGTTGGCTTATCATCTTTGTACACCGTTACCATCTCCTTAAGCCCGCCGTAGAATATCTCCGGGGTTACACCCCTTACAAGCAGTAGTTCTTCCGGGGCATCGAAATCGTCGTCTTTGCATTCATAGGGCTCAGGCAGTGAATGATAATAGTCATCCTCAGCGCCGTTTAGACGATGAAGATTGTTCTTGTCCCGCCAATCCAAAATAGAATCCGCAATCACATCCTTTTCGCCTTCTTCAAGATCAAAACCGTCTAACATCATCTTGAGAAGACGTTGGTCAGCCGTGTTAATGTTGATTTTTCCACTCTCATTTTCGATGCTGACCCTGTACTCGCCCCCAGCAAACTGTGTTGGGGGGATATCCGTATTGACCCGCCAGATTATCTCCCCTTGTTCCCCTTCATCCTCCGAAGACGCGGATTTTTTAGGCAATATCTCCATTTTCACTACCTCTGCAATCGCCCTGTTCAGTCCGGCCAGCGCAATATAGTAGGCCTGGGTGTCTTCCTTGAAATTACGGGTGATATTTACTTCGGCCCTCATGGTGTAGCAGAACTCACCCACTATCACGGAAAGGATAGTCAAGACCCACAGGACCAATAGTAATGCAATTCCGTTTTGACTTTTGAAAAGACGCTTCATCAGTAACAGCTCAATAACTATCGGCACACAGACAGGCATTGGGCCCTCTTTTTTTGCTATGCCCTGCAACTCAGGTGGATAGGCTGTAGGCTAAAGACTGTCAGGAAAAAGCGGTGATAGTGCAAATTTTGAAGTCCCGATTCAAATCGGCACACAAGAATCTACCCCGCCTCGCCTGAGCTCGCGATGGCAGGCAGGTGTTTCTCCGCCAAAGCGCCGCAATTGTGCTCTTCCGACCCCTTCAGCCTTCAGCCTAAATAGCTTCAGCCTGACTACATGAGTAGTCACTATGCCTGTAAATCCCACTTTGTTGAGCAGATACAGATCACATAATGCGCGCAATCACATGGATTGGTGCCTTGTCGGAATCTTCTTGAAAGGTAATCCTGATTGCCCGTGGAAGACCCTTTTCCGTTTCCGGATCCCAGTCTTCTTTCCATTCAGAGGGTTCTTCCTCTGTCCCTTGTCCCATGTATTCAAAGCCAATATTATATGCAACAGGAATCAGGTCAATATGTTTATCTTCCTCCACATTGCCTGGATCTTTACCCTCTTCGAGAAAGATGATGTTCTTCTCATAGTACCTGAACGCTTCGCCTCTATCCCCTTCGGTTTTTTCAGCTTCCACTACAGTATATTTGACATACACTGCCCCGAGCTGATTGCCGGGCACGAGGGAGATAAGCGATACAAACTCCATTGACTTGTCTGTGCCCCTGAACAGGAACGAACTATTGTCCTCTCCCTTCACCTCTTTCATGCAAATTGATGACATCTGGTGTTTGACGAGATCCAGGACAATCCGTTTTCTCTGCTGGGATTCCACATCTCTTTCACCCTTTTCCCATGCCCTTATTCCCATCCTGAGAGAGCCGAATATGATCACAACGATCAGTCCGACAATGGTGAGGGAGATCAGGAGTTCAAGCAAAGTAAACCCACAGACGGTTTTGACTTCCGGTCGTGAAATCCCGGTTTTCATTACCTCTTGCCCCTTTCGACGTTTCTTATTGTGGCAATCTCAAAATGCTTATCGCCTCCTCCCGTATCCCAAATTACCTCAACTCTTATGCCAAAACTCTCAAACGGCAATTTTTCGTCTTCTTCAGTTACCTCAAGGCGCAAGATCTCTGCCTCCCACCTGTATCCGTCTTCAAATTCACCCTCGGAGACACCTTCTTCA
Organism: Thermodesulfobacteriota bacterium; assembly: GCA_034660135.1. Lineage (GTDB taxonomy): Bacteria > Desulfobacterota > DSM-4660 > Desulfatiglandales > Desulfatiglandaceae > JAYEIR01. The sequence goes on along the minus strand of JAYEIR010000167.1, from coordinate 206 downwards.
AGTTTATCGGAAAGCAGGAGTTCCTCTATCTTTTCCCTTGCATAAAATATGCCTCGTGTGTATTCGTCTGATAATTTTCCTGACTTGAGCCCCCCTGAAAAGAGTTGCAAGACGACGACAAGGGAAATTGCTAATATGGCAACTGCTACAAGAGTTTCAATAAGGGTAAAGCCTTGAGACCTTTGCAAAACGACCTTTTTTTGTAA
>JAYEIR010000166.1:0-13080 GCA_034660135.1 Thermodesulfobacteriota bacterium | reverse complement strand
TAACTACTTAGAATAAAATGAATCCATTCTCAAGTCTATTCTGACACCCGCCTCAGTTATATCTCCGTGGCTGGTGTAATGATACATTCTTGAAACAATTCCCAGCAAGATTTCTGACTGCAGATCCTCTCAGTCTCTCTATCGCATCATTATGGTCCGGGAGACAGGACAAAAGCTTCTGGTCTTTTTGACAAACTTGTAATTTTTTCCTATATTCAGATCTCGTGAAGTGGCCGAGTAGTTGATTTGTTACCTAAAACCTGCAATTAGCTTTTAGCTAATTAGCCGTTAGCTTAAAGACTACAAGCATTTGTATAACTTTACGCTGAGTTGAAACTTTCATTTTTTGATGCAACTGTATTGTCTAACAACTAATTGATTTTATGCAGCTAACGGCTAACAGCTAATTGCATTTTTAGGTGTTAAATTAATGACGTTTGCCAAAAACCGGGTACTTGATATGATTGAAGCTCTAATCACGCCGAGGCGGGGCTATTTTCCAACTCAACGAATCATCTATTTGACGATTTGACGATCTATAAAAGGGGAATTGACATGGGTTTTTCAAGACAATTCAAAATGCTTTTGATAGTGCCGGCTGTTGCCCTCGGCGTGGTCGTGTTCGTATTTATGATCAAATCCCGGGAGGACCCCAAACACACTAAGGATGCTGAGAGAGTCACTGCTGTAAGGGTTATCCCCGCGCCGGAAGTATCAATAGTGCCCCGGGCTGTAGGATATGGCAAGGTCCGGCCCGGCCAGACCTGGGAAGCCGTAGCCGAGGTCAGCGGGAAAATCATAGAGATTCATCCAAATCTCAAGAGGGGGGTTTTCTTGCCAAAGGATACTGTTCTGCTCCGCATTGACCCCGCATCTTACGACCTGGCACATTCCCGGAGCAAATCCGATGTCAAAAGTCTGCAGGCCCAACTCAACGAGCTTGAACAAAGGGAGAAAAACTTCAGACGCTTACTGGAAACGGAAAAGCTCTCTCAGACATTGAGCAGGAAAGAACTCGAGCGCAAGCGCAAACTCTCAGAAAAAGGGATCATCTCCATATCCGAGTTAGACCAGGAGGAAAAACGCGTCCTCGCTCAGCAAAACGCCGTGGAGAATTTACAGAGCAGCCTCAACCTTATACCGGCCCAGAAAAGGGCGCTTCTGGCAAAGATTTCCTCAAGCAAGTCTCAACTTGAAGACACTGGTCTTGAAATAGAGAAGGCGACAATCAGAGCGCCGTTTGACTGTCGCATCGCCAAGGTGAGCGTGGAGCTTGCCCAGGCTGCAAAGGCCGGCCAGGTGCTGGTTGTTGCCGACACAATCGATACCTCGGAGATTTCAGCCCAGGTCCCGCTGTATTTACTCAAAAACCTTATTAGCCCAGGGGCGACGCCGCTTTTCACAAGGAAGAGCAGCATGAAAGAAATCATTGATGACCTTGGGCTTCGAGCTGTTGTACGTCTTAGTATCCACGACAAATCTACTGAGTGGCAGGCCCGTGTTTCCCGCATGGCCGAAACCATAGACCCCGAGACCCAGACATTAGGCGTCTATGTTGTTGTGGATGACCCCTATCTGAAGGCGCGTCCCGGGGAAAGGCCACCCCTTATCAAGAACATGTACTGCGAGGTTGAGCTGAGAGGCAAACCGCGGCCGAAAAGCGTGGTGATCCCCCGATCAGCTTTGCACCAGGGAATAGTCTATGTAGTCAACGCCCAAAACCGTCTGGAAAGAAGGGCGGTCACTATAGCCTATTCTCAAGGCAGTCTGACTTCCATCAAAAAAGGCTTGAAGCCCGGCGAAAAGGTCATTGTCACCGACATTGTCCCGGCTATTGAGGGCATGCTCCTTACCCAGGAAATCGACAATGACCTTCTCGAATCCATCGTTTCCGAGGCGACAGGGGAGGCACCGCTTAGATGACAAATCGAGGCTCATGGATCCGGTATTTCGCGTCGCACCCAACCGCAGCTAACCTGCTCATGATAATTTTTGTTTTTGCCGGACTCCTGTCCATACGAGACCTTCGAAGGGAGACCTTTCCGGACTTTTCTCCCACGCAAGTGGAAATCCTGGTGAAATACCCGGGCGCCACAGCCGAAGATGTTGAGAATGCGGTTTGCCGGCGTGTGGAAGATGCCCTGGACGGAGTTTCCAATGTCAGGGAGATCCAAAGCGAGGCCCGTGAAAACCAGGGAAGAATCGTCGCAGAGATGCGTGATGGCGGCAACATGGCCCAGTTCTTGAGCGATGTCAAAACCGAGGTGGAGGCCATTGACGACTTTCCTGAAGAAGTGGAAAGGCCTGTTGTCAGACAATTAGGCCAGACAGATATGGTGCTCTCTATTGCCGTAACCGGCCCAATGTCAGTGCCTCACCTGAAGGCATTCTGCGAGAAGATAAAAGATCGTATGGTCAGGCTGGATGAGATCTCGCAGGTGGACATCCTCGGATTCTCCGACCATCAGATCAGGATAGAGGTCCCCGCAGTCACATTGATGCAACTCGGGTTGAGCGTCTCTGATATAGTCGACAGGATAACCGGGCAAAGCGTGGACCTCCCTTCCGGCACTGTTGAGACCCGGGATGCCGAAGTGCTCATCCGATTTTCCGATGAACGGCGCTCGGTTCATGAATTCGAGGACCTGATCGTGGTTGCAGATGATACGGGCGCGGAGATTCCATTAGGGGATATCGCAAAAATCACTGACCGTTTCGAACTTGATGAAGAGAAAATCATATTTAACGGCAAGCGAGCGGGGATACTGCGCGTCAACAAGACCAAAACTGAGGACGCCCTCAGAATCCTGGACAAGGTCAAGGTCTTTCTTGAACAGGAGCGTCGGTCATCACCGCCGGGCGTCTGCTTCAACATAACATGGAATGTCTCTGAAATTGTACGGGATCGCTTGAATCTGCTTGCTGTGAACGGAGCTGAAGGGCTTGTCCTTGTCTTTTTGACCATGTGGCTTTTTTTCTCCTTTCGCTTTTCATTCTGGGTCGTCATGGGACTGCCGATTTCCTTCCTTGGTACGATTTTCTGCATGCAACTTATTGGTTTTTCTCTGAATATGATAACCATGGTCGGGCTTTTAATTGCCGTGGGACTCTTGATGGACGATGCCATCGTCATCTCCGAAAATGTGGCAACACATCTTAAGAAGGGGAAACGCCCGCTCGATGCAGTTGTGGACGGTGTGACCGAAGTCAGCCCTGGAGTGCTCTCCTCTTTTCTGACCACTCTGATTATCTGCAGCTCCCTGGCCCTCCTGACAGAAGGTGACATCGGCAAGGTCTTGTGGGTAATGCCGGTAGTCCTTATCCTCACCCTGAGCGTCAGCCTTGTAGAGGCATTTTGTATCCTGCCCAATCACTTGGCCCATTCCCTTGAAAGCATGTCAAAAGATACGCATGGCAAATTCAGACAACGCCGGGAGAGGCTCTTGGAATACCTTCGGGAAAAAGTCTTGGGCCCGGTTGTGGACTGGGCCGTATCCTGGCGCTACCTTTCCTTGGGACTCACCATAACCCTGTTTCTGCTGTCCCTCGGAACAATTGCCGGGGGCTTTCTGAAAATAGAGGCTTTCCCTGACATTGAAGGAGATATCATTCAGGCGCGCATATTACTCCCCCAGGGTACGCCTCTTTCCAGAACTGAGAGTATTGTGAAGAGGGTCTCAGATGCCCTGAAAAGGGTGAACATGCAATTCACACCTGAACAGCCCGGAAAACAAACCCTGGTCAAGAACGTCAATATCCAGTTCAATATGAACATTGATGCATTTGAGTCCGGCCCTCATGTTGCCACAGTAACCGCGGACCTGTTAGGCGCAGAAAAGAGGAACACCAGTATAGATGAATTTGTCGCTCGCTGGCGAAAGGAAGTCGGAGCTGTTCCGGATGTTATAAACATTACCTATAAGGAAACGGCCTATGGTCCGGCAGGCCTGGCTATTGATATCCGTCTTAAAGGTGACGACCTGAACCATCTGAAACAGGCATCCATGGAACTAATGCACTGGCTGAACTCCTATGAGGGAGTGCTGGACTTAAATGACGACCTTCGGCCAGGCAAACCTGAAATCCGCGCCAGGCTCAAAAGGGGTGCAATGACAATGGGTGTTGAAGCAGGGTCCGTGGCAAACCAGCTTCGTTCAGCCTTCCACGGGAAAAAGGCGGGCGATATTCAGGTGGGATCCGAATCCTACGAGGTTGATGTACGCCTGACCCCTGCTGATCAAAACAGCCTGGGAGATCTGGACTATTTTCATGTGACAACCAGGACGGGCAAACAGGTACCTTTGGGCTCAATCGCCACGCTGGAACAGAGCCGGGGATTCGCTCGCATACAGAGGATCGATTCGGTCCGAACCGTGACCATAAGAGGGGATATAGACACTAACATAACCAACGCCGCAGAAATTATCTCGGATACCAGGGCACGCTTTTTGCCGGAACTCAAGAAACGTTACCCGGACGTGGGTTTCACATTAGAAGGCCAGGCCAAAGAAACCAGGAGATCCATGGGTTCAATGCAGAAGGCATTTCTGGTGGGCATTTTCGGGATATTCGTGCTCCTGAGCTTCCAGTTCAAAAGTTATCTTGAGCCGCTGGTCGTTCTTGTTACCATCCCCCTGGCTTTTATCGGCGTGATCTGGGGCCATATCTTTATGGGACTGGATCTGTGCATGCCAAGCATCATGGGATTCGTGGCTCTATCGGGCGTGGTGGTCAATGACTCCATCCTGCTCGTGACATTTATCAAGATCCGCATTCGTCATGGAAAAGACGGATCAGAGGCTGCCGGAACCGCCAGCAGACAACGCTTCCGTGCCGTGCTTCTGACATCGCTCACCACTGTCATGGGTCTGGTGCCGCTCCTATCCGAGCGCAGCCTCCAGGCCCAGTTCCTTATCCCCCTGGCCACGAGCATTGTGTTCGGGCTCCTCGCATCCACGGTCCTGGTCCTCATTGTCATTCCTGTCATGTATACTATCCTCGGAGACTTCGGCCTCATCTCTCCCAACAGCAAAGGATGAACAAAAAGGCCCAAGCGACGGAGTAAAATTTCTTGACGTAAGGGACATTTTGATTATATACTGTTAACTTTTGAAAACAGACATGCATAACGCCTGCATGATTGTGCATCTTATTCACTGGAGGTCAACATGAATACGTTCCTGGAAGATGGGCCTAAGAATCCCATTAAAATTCAAGACAATACATTCCGAGACGGTCATCAGTCGACGCTGGCCACAAGGATGAGAACCGAAGACATGATCCCCATCGCCGAGAAGATGGACAGTGTGGGTTTCTGGGCAATGGAGGTATGGGGTGGCGCAACCTTTGATTCCATGCACCGTTTCTTAGGGGAGGACCCCTTCGACCGTATACGGACACTTAAAAAATATATCAAAAAAACCCCCTTATCCATGCTGCTGAGGGGTCAAAATCTGGTGGGATACCGCAATTACGCGGATGACGTGGCCAGATTGTTCGTAGACAAGACATGTGAAGCCGGAATGGACGTCTTCCGTGTATTTGATGCCCTGAACGATTTCCGCAATTTACAAACAGTTGTGGAAAGGATCAAGGCCAACGGCAAGCATTTCCAGGGAACCATTTGTTACTCTTTGACTGAAAGGCGTATGGGTGGCGATATTTTTAACCTGGGATATTACCTCGACAAGGCAAAAGAGTTGGAGCAAATGGGGGCGGACACACTGTGCCTCAAGGACATGGCAGGGATTATGGCACCTTTTGATATTGCCAGGCTCACCACGGAACTCAAAAAGGTGATCACCATTCCGATTCATCTTCATACACACTATACCAGCGGCATGGCCTCCATGGTCTATCTCGAAGCCATAAAAGCCGGCATCGATATCGTTGATACCTGTATGGCCCCATTTGCCTTAAGGACTTCCCAGCCTGCAGTAGGTCCGATCGTGGCTACACTCTACGGGACAACCAGGGACCCCGGATTCGAACTGGACCTTCTCCTGGAATTAGACGATTATATCGAGACAATCGCGCCCAAGTACCGCGATTTTTTGGCCAAACACAGGATGTCCATCATCGACACGGGTGTGCTGGTACATCAGGTGCCCGGGGGCATGATCTCCAATCTTGTAACCCAGCTAAAAGAGGCCAATGCATTGGACCGGTTGTCGGATGTCTATGAAGAAGTTGCAATCACGCGTAAGGAACTGGGGATGCCGCCCCTCGTTACACCCACCAGCCAGATCGTGGGTGTTCAGGCCGTTCTGAACGTGCTTTTCGGAAGATATAAAATGATTACCAACGAGGTCAAAGATCTGGTGTACGGCCTCTACGGCAAGACACCCATACCGGTAGACCCTGAGGTTCAGAAAAAAGTCCTGAAAGGGTACAAATGGGGTGAGACACCTGTAACCGGCCGCGCAGCCGATTACCTGGAGCCGGAGCTGGAAAGTTGCAGAACGAAGGTGGGAGACCTGGCCAGAGATGATTTTGATCTGCTCATCTTTGCGCTCTATCCAACCACCGGAGAACAGTTCCTCAAATGGAAATACGGATTTGAGGAAAGACTGCCCGGGATCAGACCAAAGACACTGGAAGACATCCGAAAAGAGGATGAGGCCATGGATAAGGCCATGGAGAGGTTGCTCAAGGCATAGAATTCGGATATGCCCCCTGGAAGTGAGCTTACTCCTGCGTGCATTTACAAGTGCCTAAAGTTAAAGAACACTATCCCTGTTTGGATGCCTATTGAGTTGGCCAAAACAAGCTTGTCTTTTTTCAAAACTATAACGCCAGAGGCGTACCACAACTCTATGCACTTTTAATTTTAGGCACTCTATGCACTTCTATTGATCACCAAATAGGGCAGAGCCAACGTCTCGGACCACGCCCACAGGACGTGGTTTTCTAAGATAAAATAAACAACCTGCCAAATGTGGCCCATCCATCAGTTACCTGAATAAAGACCTCCCAGGATCTCTGATCAACGATAATTGAGCAAATCAAAGGGCTGCAGAAATTTTGTTTGTTGATTCTGCGGGTGTTTTTGTCTATAATTTTTTTGCGGCACAAAAAGTGACTTCAGCCCAGGCAGTTATGGAGTAAATCGTGTTTATAACCTTTGAGGGCATTGAGGGATGCGGCAAGACTACACAGGTCAAACGGCTTGCTGGTCGTTTAAGGGAGCTTGCGATTCCAATTACACTCACCCGGGAACCAGGCGGTACCAGGTTGGGACAGGATATCAGGGAGATACTTTTGGATCCTCAAACTCAAGGCCTCTCTCCCTTAGCCGAACTCATGCTCTATGCCGCTGACAGAGCACAGCATCTGGAAGAGGTGATCAAACCTGCCCTCAATAAAAAATCCTGGGTTTTGTGCGACCGGTTTTCCGATGCGACTACGGCATACCAGGGATATGCACGTGGCCAGGACATGAAACTGATACAGATCTTGAATGAAAAAACGTCTCTCGGGGTCTCGCCTGATATCACCATCCTCCTTGACTGCCCGGTGGAAGTCGGTCTCAAAAGGGCCCTGGATCGGAACAGGACCCTTTATCAAAAAGGACACGATCGTTTTGAAATGGAGGCAGAGACATTCCATGAGGCTGTAAGAGAGGGGTACCTGTCCATTGCCGGGGAAAATCCTAACCGGTTTATTGTGGTAGACGGCACCCTCAACGAGGATGATCTGGAAGATGTAATTTTTGGACATATCAGGGCGTTCCTATAAATTCCAGGCTTTGGATTTGGTAAGCATATTCTGCGATCAAGAGGTTTTTTTTGTTATTCTCCGAAATACTCGGTCAGAAAAAGGCCAAGAAATTCCTGAAACAGGTGATAGCACGTGAAAAGATGCCGCATGCGTATCTTTTCACGGGTATCCATGGCATCGGAAAGACGAGCACGGCCAGGGCACTGTCAATGGCCCTTAACTGCACTGAACCCGGAAATGGAGAAGGTTGTGACCACTGCAAGTCATGTCGCCAGATGCGAAGCGGGAACTTTCCGGATTTCTTATCCATGATTCCGGACGGTCAGAACATCAAGATCGACCAGATAAGAGACCTCAATCACAAGCTCAGTTTCGCTCCTGTATCAGGAAAATACAGGGTCTGTGTAGTTCATCATGCTGAGACCATGACTGTCGAAGCTGCCAACTCCTTTTTGAAGACCTTGGAAGAACCTCCGTCCGGGAATATCCTGATACTTAATACAACAGAACCTCTTGATCTTTTGCCGACCATTGTGTCAAGGTGCCAGAGAATCTCCTTTCACCCTATCGGCATCATCGAGATAGCAAACTGGCTCGTCAAGAACAGAGAAATAGATGAGGAGACGGCAATGGTCCTCGCAAAGATTTCCCAAGGAAGCCTGGACCGCGCTCTCAAAATGTGTGAAGCTGATTTCCTCAATAAAAGGCAAGAATGGCTTTTTAGAGTGATGAAACTCCCTGGCCTATCCAGGATGGATGCCTTTGAAATGGCCCATGAACTGGCCGGGGAGGTCAAAAAAGCAGTTCCGGATTCATCTGATACCTCGGAGCCCGGCATAATGGATATGCTGGCTGCCTGGGAAAACTGGTACAGGGATCTTTTGCTTTTAAGTGTAGGAGGTCCCCCCAGTCTGCTTGTCAACGGTGATTTTTCCCACCAGTTGAAAAATATGGCTGGAAATTATAAGGTTTCCACTTTGATTGACAGCCTCATGGCAATCGATCAGGCTCAAAGGGATCTCACAAAAATGCGAAACATGTCTATAGTTATGGAGCATGTAATCCTGAGCCTTAAGGGACTTGCGGAACATGGAAATTAGTTGGTCACGAGTGCTTATGGGCTCGCCCTAAGTTAAAGGCAGTCCATGACATCGTTCTGAAGCTTCATAGAAACACCTATCACCGGTGATCTTAGCATGAATAAAATCGTTGGCATACAATTAGGGAATCGTGGCAAAGTATATGATTTTGACTCCGAGCACTTTGTTCTAAAGAAGGAGGACAGGGTGATAGTCATGACCGAAGATGGGCCGGCCGTCGGGTGTGTTCGCACGATGCCCAAAAAAAGGCTGGAGGACATTCCGAGTCAGCATCTCAAGAAGATCTCCCATCTCGCTACCCCGGATGAAATTGATAAATATAAAAAGTGCTGTAAGCTTGAACAGGACGTCTACCAATACTGCCACGAGAGAATAAAAGAAAAATCAGTGCCCATGTCCCTGGTCTCCGTGGAAAGGCGCTTTGATGGCAGTAAAATTGTATTGTATTTTACTGCAGAAGGCAGAGTGGACTTCAGGGAACTGGTCAAAGATCTCGGAGGGAAATTTAAAGTCAGGATAGAGATGAGACAGATCGGCGTCCGGCACCAGGCAAAGATGGTTGAGGGAATCGGTGTCTGCGGCCGGCCCATGTGCTGTGCGGCTTTCCTGAACACCTTCGCACCAGTGACCATAAAAATGGCCAAAGAACAGAATATCACACTAAATCCGGCAAAGATATCCGGCATGTGCGGCAGGCTGATGTGCTGCCTCACTTATGAACATGAACATTATGCAAAAATCAAGAAAGACCTTCCAGGAATCGGCAAGAAGGTCATTACCAGGGACGGAGCAGGCAAGGTAATTCGTCAGAATATCCTGAAGCAAAGCATGACGGTGATGCTTGAATCTGGGACTGAAATTGAAGTGCGGTCCAGGGATCTTATCCGCGAGGGCCTGTTCAAGAAAAAACAAAAAAGGGAGTAACCAGCAAACCATTGTCTAGACGATTTTATGTAACAACGCCTATTTACTATGTAAATGCAGAGCCTCACATAGGCCACGCATACACCACAATCGTGGCCGATGTCCTTAACCGTTTTCATGTCCTTTCCGGCGCAGATACATTTTTCCTTACAGGCACTGATGAACACGGAGACAAGATAGCTGACGCTGCCAAAAAGGCCGGCCAGTCTCCAAAGGAGTATGTTGATGAGATCAGCCAACTTTTCAGAGACCTCTGGCCAAAGTTGAATATCTTAAATGACTATTTCGTCCGTACCACAGATCAAAAACACATGGAAACAGTACGGATGATACTGAGCCTGGTAGAAGAGAAAGGTGACATCTACTTCAGTGAATATGAAGGCCTCTACTGTGTCGGTTGTGAACGTTTTTATACTGAACGGGAACTGATCGATGGAAGGTGCCCTGATCACCTGACAGAACCCGAAAGGATAAAAGAGGCGAACTATTTTTTCAGGATGAGCAAATACCAGGACTGGCTCATAGATTATATCCGGGAGCATCATGACTTCATCAGACCCCAAAGATACAGGAACGAGGTCCTTTCTTTTCTCAAGGAACCCCTCGAAGATCTCTGCATTTCCCGTCCGAAGTCCCGTCTCAATTGGGGAATCACTCTCCCTTTTGATGAAGATTTCGTGACCTATGTCTGGTTTGATGCCCTGATCAACTACATCTCCGCCTTAGGGTATCCAGATGGCGACAGGTTTAAAGGGTTCTGGCCTCATACCGAGCACATTACCGCCAAAGATATCCTGAAGCCTCACGGCATCTACTGGCCGTGCATGCTCAAGTCAGCAGGTATAGAACCCTACCAGCACCTCCATGTCCATGGATACTGGAATGTTAACGAAGGGAAGATGTCCAAGAGCATCGGGAATGTAGTCAAACCACTTGAACTGGTGGATGTTTATGGACTTGACGCTTTTAGATATTTTTTGTTGCGCGATATGGTCTTTGGGCTTGATTCCGAATTCAGCGAAGAGGCCCTGGTGGCAAGAACCAATGCGGATCTGGCAAATGACCTGGGGAATCTTGTCAGCCGGAGCGTTACAATGGTGCAGAAGTATTTTAAAGGAGAGATGCCTGAACCTGGCATTTCAAGCAGAGCAGATGAAGAACTACGAACCCGGGCACTCGAACTTATTGAAAAATACGATCCATTGATGAAGGAGTTGACCTTTCACAAGGCCCTGATAGCTATCTGGGAGCTAATCGGAAACGTAAACAAGTACATCGATACCATGGCCCCCTGGGTCCTGGCCAAGACGGACAATGAACGGCTGTCCACGGTAATTTTTCATATTATTGAGACCCTTAAAATCATTTCCGTACTCATATGGCCCTTTATGCCTGAATCGGCCGAGAAGATTCAGGAACAGTTGGGTCTTTCCAAAAAAGGCAAGGAGTTTCATATTAACGACCTCCGGGAATGGGGAAAAGAAGGTCCGGTAAGACCCATTACCAAGGCACCGGCCCTGTTCCCCCGTATTGAGACCAAAAAACAAGAAAAGCAGTCTGAAACTGCCGTGCATGAAGAGACGCCCTTAATTTCCTTTAAGGAATTTCAAAAGATGGATCTGAGGGTCGGGACAATCAAAGATGCCGAGGCCGTTCCGGGATCCAGGAAACTCCTCAAATTGACAGTGGATATAGGCGAAGAAAGGATCGTTGTTGCCGGACTGTCAGGCCACTATGCCGAGGAGGACCTCGCTGGGAAACAAATATTGCTTGTGGCCAACCTTGAACCGGTCAAGCTGATGGGCGTTGAGTCACACGGTATGGTGCTTGCTTCCGAAGACCAATCCGGGTTACACCTGTTAGTGCCTGATACTGATATGGCCCCCGGTAGCAAAGTGACATAATGAAGTTTGCAACTTTTAACACTAATTCCGTCCGTGTAAGATCACCTATTATCTTAGACTGGCTTGACAGGGAACAACCTGATATACTTTGTCTCCAAGAGACCAAGGTCCAGGACAAGGACTTTCCTGCGGGTTCTTTTGAGGCAGTCGGCTATCGGGCGGTCTTCAGAGGACAGAAGTCTTATAACGGTGTGGCCATTATCAGCAAACTCGCATTAGATAAAATCCGCCTGAACCTTTATGAAAGTGAAGATGAGGAGGCCCGTTTTATCAGCGCAAGGATCCGCAAAATCCCGTTGATAAATGCTTATGTTCCTCAGGGATTTGCCCCCGGTACTGAGAAATTTGAATATAAACTCCGCTGGCTCAGGGACCTCCTGGCCCATATAAGGGATAAATATGATCCCGGCCTCCCTCTTTTGGTTGCCGGAGATTTCAATGTGGCGCTCGAGCCAATAGACCTGTTTGATCCTGAAAGATTACGGGGAACCGCCGGCTTTCACCCGGACGAACAGGCCATCATGAAGGAATTTTTCGAGTGGGGGTTAATAGATATATTCCGGAAGCATAAGCCCGGAGCAGGTCATTATACATTCTGGGACTACAGGATCCCTAATGCGTTAAAGCGAAAAATGGGCTGGCGCATTGACTACATCCTGGCCACGCCGCCACTTGCAGAGAAATCCATCAACGCCTGGATCGACACCGAGGCAAGGTTGCTTGAAAAACCTTCAGACCATACCTTTCTTGTAGCCGAATTCCATGGATGATGATGAGATGATAAGAAGTCCCTTTTTTGAGGTCAAACTATAGGTGTTTCAGCCTTGTGTGTCAAGCAAAATCCGAACACATGATATTGTGGAGGCAGTTGGCTGGCCAAAAATAAAGGTAGGGTTGGGAAGGGTGTCAATGCCATGACAGTGAATCGGGGGCTTGATCATGCCGGGAGAGCGTAAAATTGGGGAAAACTGGGTACAGATGTCCCTTTGACCCATCTATTCTTTAAAAATCAGGCAGTATAGGTCTCTGGATACTGAGGGTCCACATAAAGAAAATTATCGGACACCGGAAGTTGAGAATCCGTATAGTCGATACGATATGCTGGAGTCATTGGCAGTGTATTCACTTTGGGTGGCGGCCTGGCTTTCTGATCCCAAAGCCCCAAGTGCTTGAGGATCTTTTTGATGACGTCCTCATCCTCTATCACACTGATTACTTTCATTTTTCCGGAGCATTTCAAACACATCAAGGGGTCCACTTCGTAAATCTTTTGCATCAAACGGGCCCAGTTTCGTTTGTATTCTCTGGATGAGCCATCGGGTTCCTGAATTGAAGGTATCAGTTCGTCCTGCTCGTTCTTTTTCCGCCTGCCCCGCGCAACGTTACTGAGATTATTTCCAATTGAAAGCTGACAAGTGGCATGCTATAATACA
>JAYEIR010000165.1:0-40415 GCA_034660135.1 Thermodesulfobacteriota bacterium | reverse complement strand
GTTCGATCCGAAAGCTCAAAACCACAGTAATAGCAAGACTATTTCGAGGATTTTGAGATTGAGGACCGGACAAAGATGCCCTGAAGCCGGGATGCATAGTTGTGGAACTTATTTCGTCCACGTTCCTAACTGATCAAAAATGCCTTTTTGTGATAATATCTCAGCTCCATTATGGATTCCCTGATGTCATTCATGGCGAGATGGGATTCCTGTTTTTTGAAACGGGGAAGGGCCGGGTACCATCTTTTTACAAGCTCTTTTATGGAGCTTACGTCAATATTGCGGTAATGCAAGAGTCCTTCCAGCTTTGGCATATGCTTTATAAGGAACCTCCGATCCTGGCAAATAGAATTACCGCAAAGAGGGGATTGACCCTTTTTGGAATATGCAGACAAAAACTTCAGTGTTTCCATCTCTGCACTATAGCAGTCATAGGATGAGTCCCTTGAGCGATCCAGGAGACCGGATGATTGATGATGCGTAGCGCTCCAGTCCTCCATTGCAGAAAAGACATGTTCAGGATAGGTGATGGCGATATCAGGCCCTTCAGCAACAATATCAAGGCGGTCATCGGTCACAATGGAGGCGATTTCAAGAATGACGTGTTTTTCAGGATCAAGGCCGGTCATTTCCAAGTCTATCCAGATCAAATGGTTCTTCACGATATTCTCCTTGTATGTATTGAAAACTTTAAATATAGCATAAAGGTAAACTGATTTGCCAGTGAAATACAGGTTTCACAGCAATTCTAATTTTAACCTTTAGCCCTTACTAAGGTGGGCCATACGCAACCCAGAGTAGTGCCTAAGACAAGCTAAAATACGCTGAAGGCCGTTAACGGTTATCAGTTATCAGTTATTGGTTATCGGACTCTGGGCTTTAAACCTCCAGTTTCGAGTTTCAAGCTTCGCCACTCGACTGCTCGATTACTCGACCTGTTAAAGATTTTCTTGTTTTTCATGACAGAAAACTTGGAAATAAGGTGCTAACAGTAACAGAGGGGTCTCTTTTTCCTGTTTGCTTTGAATCGAAAATTTGAGCAATATGAAAAGCTTTTTTCTAAAATTTTGTATTCTAACAGGGATGTTGATAGGGCTTCCTCTATCTGGAGTCTTTCTGAAAGGCCTTCCGGTGAGCAGGTACCTTGAGTTCCCGCCTGAGACGAGATATGTGCAACATGCCCCTTTCTCGTGGCTTGCATTTGCAGGTTGTGGGATTTTCATCCTCGCTGTAGCGTTTCCCCTGAGTTTAAAAGCAATACGCTCTATCAGCCGGCTTAAGGTGCGGCGTTCGAGTCGCTTTCGGTTTCCCTGGTGGGGATGGGTCGGAATTGCAATGGGAGTTCTCGCCTGGATATTGGCCTGGACACGTTTCAGCTGGTTTGAGAGGTTTCAGCCACATACATTTACGCCTCTTTGGTTCTCTTTGATTCTGTTCATTAATGCCCTGGTCTATCGAAGAGACGGGCACTGCATGATGGTGGATCGACCAGGTATTTTCCTTTTGCTTTTTCCAGCAAGTGCGGCTTTCTGGTGGTTTTTTGAATACCTGAACCGGTTTGTTCAGAACTGGTACTATGCCGGTGTTCTTTTCAGTCCCTCGGAATATTTCTGGTATGCGACCTTGTGCTATTCAACAGTCCTTCCCGCGGTTCTGGGAATGCGCGAATTGATACTCGGTTTTTCCTGGTTCGAAAAAGGATTCGGGAACTTTTTCCCGATCGAATTTCCTCGACCTACAGGCCTGGCATGGGTTGTTTTGGTTGCATCCGGCGCCGGCTTAGTGTTCATAGGTGTCTGGCCGGACTATCTTTTCCCGCTGGTCTGGGTTTCTCCTGTCCTGATCATCGTATCCCTCCAGACCCTGCTGGGAGAGCACCATGTACTTCAGGATATCACTCACGGTGACTGGCGCATGGCTGTCTCATCTGCCCTGGCTGCCCTGTTTTGTGGGTTCTTCTGGGAGATGTGGAATTACTACAGCTTAGCCAAATGGGGGTATGCAATACCTTTTGTGGAACGATATAAGATCTTCGAGATGCCAATTTTAGGTTACGCGGGCTATCTGCCGTTTGGTCTGGAGTGCGCTGTTATTGGAATGATGCTGGCAAATGGCGGATCAGACAGTTAACAATTGAGTTTTGTGAAAAAAGGTAACAGCTCAATAATTCGCGGCATACGAGACAGGCCCCGGTCACTACTTGAGGCCGTTACTCAGCCTGTAAATCCAGTTCAGGACAAATAACATAATAACAAAATAGATACCCAAACGAGCCTGAACCCTGCTTAGCCTCAGTAAGGGGCCCCGCCTGATCCTGACATTAAAAAGAAGGGCCGTTGTGTTCCAGCCAAATACGAGGACAGTTGCAATATAGATCAGACAGGACAGAGGACAGTTCTGCATTGCAAAGGCCCAGTCCCCATCAGCTATTGCCCAGAACGAGCGCGTGAAGCCGCAAAATGGACATGGATAACCCGTGAACTGGAGAAACGTGCAGTGTCTTAAAGGCAAAAGCTCGCATGGGACCCAGTTAGCAAGAAACAACGCAATTCCCGTCACAAGGGCCAGTGGCAGATGTGCTCCTGCAACATCCCAGTAAGACGGTGGGCGGGATAATAACAGGAATTGCTTAGACAGCCTGGATGAGGTTTTCTTCAGTAAGGTGACATCCATTCCAGAAAGCTACTTAGTGCCTGAACGAAAACCCTGTTCAGGCACGATTTTGGATTTTGGATTTTAGGTTTTGGATTAATGGAATCAATCCCAACTCAGTAAAGCCTCATGATTGATGTTGTGTTCGTTTTCATTTCGAGGTTTTCGTTCAGAGACTACTTAGTGCCCATCCATAAATGGCTATTTTCCGCAATCTCTGTGTTAGATTCGGATTTTAATCCTCGAAATATTCAATATATTCCTGTGGTTAAAATCCTCATTTTCCTTGACCTTGCGAAAACTATCTCATTTCTGGACGGACACTACTTAATTTGTCTGTGCACTATTATCAGCGCTGGTTGTTACATCTATGGGTGGCCTCACGACCTGACCGAATACTTCACGGTAGGCCACAGTCAGTATGCACGCATATATGGGGCCGGTGACAACCACGCCAATTCCGCATGCGATTGACCCGATCCAGCCGATAATACTTGATATGACAGACAGCCCCAGGAAAGGCCATAAATTGGTCTTGACCTTATTAAAACTCTCCATGGAGGCCGGCCAGAACTCCATCTGTCTATCCACTATAAGAAATAGCCCGAACATCAGAAAGGCCTGGGCCACATAGACCAGCAGGATCGCTGCGATTTGGCCGATACAGGGCACCAGGGCAAGAAGAAACGATACAACGAGAAGCGCGAGTCCCCATACAATAATGAAGAGAAAAGAATTGAGAAAATAATTAAAGCCGTCAAAGACCTCTTTGAACTCCGGCTTTGGTTCCTTTTTGTCGAACAGTGCCAGGGTAATCAGCAGAAGACCGGCAAACATGGGGCCGGCAAGGATGCCAAAGGTCGCGACACTGAGTACCCAGGCAATAAGGGAGGCCAAGACCAGGGTCCCGAAGTTGTCTTTATACAGGTTAAATCCCGCTTCAATCCACTCACCGAACTTGACTTCGACTTTTTCCATGTCTGCCCTCCTTTTTTGTTTATGATTATGTAAATACCCTGGCCATCAGGGGTATGGCCACAAAAGCTCCAAGGGAACTGCCAATGTTTGTAAATACCACAATGAGCAATATCCGTGTTATCTTATTTTTCCAAAACCCTTTTACAGTTGAGATGTCCTGGGGGAGATTCTCAAAATCCTTTACTTTTGGTTTTCTTAGAAGGGTTTCTGTCAGTCCGGAGACCCAGCCGGCCGCTATCATGGGATTGAGAGATGTCAAGGGTGATGCCACCACGGCAGACAGGACCGTGAGGGGATGGGCCATTGCAATTGCCGCACCAAGCCCGGCGAAGACCGCATTGGCGAGTACCCACCACTTGATCATATGTGTGCCGGCAGATGCACCAGCCATAAAAAAACCCAGGATAATCAACCCTATGACGACAGTTGGGATGCCCCACTTAAAGAAACCGGAAAACCTGCTTTTTGGAGGGATTTCTTCCAGGGCGTTCAGGTCCACAGGTTCTCTCCAGTATTTCTCAATCCCGGGAACATGTCCGGCCCCTACCACTGCGACTATCTTTTTCCCGGGGGCAGTCCTGATTTTGTAAGCAAGGTACTGATCTCTTTCGTCGATCAGGATGCGCCGGAGTTCGGGGAGCTTTTCCCCGATTTCTGCGAGCAGGGTGTCAAGGATATCGCTTTGTTTCATTTTCTCGATATCCTCTTCCTCAATGGTGTCAACTTGTCCCATGGAAACAACTAACTGGGCTATTAATTTGATCTTTGTCCAAAGGCCCATCAGCCTCCAAGTCCTTGACAAGGTGGTACGAATATCCCTGTCCGACACGTGTATATCGGCACCAACTGACTTGGCTGCCTGTATGGCCTGCCTGATTTCCTCTCCGGGCTTGATGCCCAGTTTCCTACCGATCCTATTCTGGAAAGATGCAAGCATAAGGTTTGAGAGGAGCAAAAACGATTTTTTTTCTTTAATGACCTTAATTAGATCTGTATCCTGCCATTTGTTTTGTTGCGTCATAGACTGGTATCTGGACTGGCAGAGTTCGATGCATACTGTGTCCGGCTTTTCATCTCCGATAACCTTGTTCACCAGATCGGCGCTTTCTTTAGACACATGAGCCGTGCCTATGAGGGTGATTTCCTTGTCACCCAATACAAGATTATGTATGTTGTCATTGTTCACTATGAATTCCTGTGTTATTAGTTCTTGGTTGTCGGGAGGGAGCACTTACCCTGTGGACTATGTACCTCTATCCACGCTAAAGGATCCAGGTTTTCCCCGCCTCTTCTGATTTCAAAATAGAGCATTTGTCTTTTTGCAGGTCTATTTCCACCTGCCAATCCGATCACTGTTCCAGCTTTCACCATATCTCCCTTTTTCTTCTTTCTTTCGGAGAGGAGTGCTGAAATGGTAAAAAAGCGTGAACCGTGATTAATTATTATAATCTGTCCATAGCCCTTGAGATGTCCTGAGAAATCGACTCTTCCCGGAAAAATGGCCTTTACTCCGGCGTCAGATGTGCCATCAATAAAGATACCTTTGTGAAGACCCAACCTCGCAAACGCAGAAAGTTCATCAGGCCTAATTGCCCTCCCTTTGACCGGAAAAGGTAATCGGCCTTTGGAGTCTGCAAAACAAGAAGGAAGTATAACTCTATAATCGTCCTTTTTTTCAATTTTTGCAAGGGCTTGCTTGAGGTTTTGGCTTGCCAGCCCCAGTTCTTTCACTGATGTCTCATAGAATTCCTTTTCTTTATGGATTTTCATGAGACGAATGACTTTTTTTTCAAGCTCTTTTCGTAGAGATATCAGTCGCACATTTTCTTTGTTCTTAATAGCCTCGTCTTCAGAGAGCTGGTCTTTGACCCGCGAAATCTCCTCTCTGTACCGGCTTTCTTCTTTGCTCAGCCTGAATAGCTCTTCCTGATCTTCTGCCATAATGACCTTGAGGTATTTCATCCTGTGCCAGAATTCTTCCAGGTCTGCCGCATAAAGCAGGATCTTTATATGCCCCTTTCTGCCATATTTATATAATGTAACGAGCCTTCTCGCCAGCCGGGCCTCTGCTTCTTTTTTTGATTTCTTGAGATCTGCCAGCCTTGCCTTTGAATTCTTGATTGCAATCTTCGCAAGACTGATCTTTCTCTCTATTTCCTGCACAGTGCGTCTTGTGTCAGCTACATCCTGTTCAAAATCAGCCAACCTGGAAATCAGCCCCTTTTCCTGACAGTCAAATGAGTCAAGCTTTTCTTTTTCTGTCGAGAGATTTAATTCGATTGTGGTTATCTGATCTTTCTTTGTTTCTAATCCATCATCAGAAGCGGCATTGGAAGGGACAGCAAGCAGGGTGAACAGTATCAGGGTGAGGCCTGATATCAGTTTTAGTAGTCGAGTCGTTGGGCGGCAATTATCTATAAGCAAGGACATGTGTAACCGATCACGGGTTCAAAGGTTCAGAGGTTCAAAGGTTGCATTCTTATCACATCATTTTGTAAACGTTTTGTATGGGAAAATCGACTGCTTCCACATCCCCACAAACCTGCCCTCCATTGCCGACCTCTTGGGATATGCCCGTTCCGTACATGACAGGCGAGGCAGGCGGGTCTGGAACATGGAACTTGGAGGCTGTCTGAAATCAGACCTGTTGTCATTCGACTGCCTCTATCATAAGTCAAAAAAACGGCTTATTGAGATAAAGCGGCCTGTGGCAATAAAACTGCCAAGCAATCCTAATGCGACGCTCAAGAAAAAGATCATAAAAATATATTCCTGGGGCAGGAACGTAAATTCCAGCACAGCAATGGTGAAGAAATGCAGCTTTTCAGCGCAGAGCAAAGAATATGCGAAAAAAAGGATCAAAAGGGCCAGGGCCCCGCTTGAAACCCCCTGTATCGCCCCTTCCAACAGAAAAGGTATCTTGACAAACCAATCAGTGGCTCCAACGAGTTTCAGGATTTCAATTTCATGTCGACGTGAATAGATGGTCAGTTTTATCGTATTGGTGACAATGAAGAGGACTCCAGTGCAAAGAAGGCCTCCAACAACAAGCCCGAACGTCCTGACAATGCTTGATAGACCTTCAAACTGTTTAAGTCTCTCTTTGCTGTACTGAACTTCGTCAACGCCCTCAATTTTTTCGAGGTCTCCTTTTATTTCTTGAAGATCTGAGTGTTGGCCTTCCACATCCCTGAAAACCAGCTCAAAAGAGGCTGGAAGCGGGTTGTTGGACAGGCCTTCAATAAGGCCTGCCTGAGCCCCCAAAAATCTTTTCAGATCCTTTAATGCTGAATCTTTGGAAACAAAGCTCTTTATTTCAACAGCCGGCAGGTCTTTGATGGCAGAGGCGATTCTATTCGTTGTGTTTTTACTGATTCCATCTTGGAGGTAAACAGATATGGACAAAGAGTGCCCACATTCCTGAAGCCATGAGTTAAGGTTGACAAACAGGAGAAGAAAAGCAGCCAACATGAGCATTGATATGACCATGGTGCCGAGGCAGATGACATGAACAACCCGGTTGCTGATCACATTTATCAATGCCTGTTTGATGAAATAGCAACAGAGCCTGAATCTCATTTTTCACCGACAATTCTTCCCTTGTTCAAAGAAATTGTCCTTTGTCCTGTTTCTCTGAGGAGTTCCTGGCTGTGTGTGGCAACAACCACAGTGGCGCCTTTCAGGTTGATGCTTCTGAAAAGTACCATTATGTCCTTTGTGAGACTCGAATCCAGGTTTCCTGTGGGTTCATCGGCGAGAAGAATCATGGGGTCGTTCACAATGGCCCTGGCAATAGCCACCCTTTGCTGCTCCCCGCCGGACAGAGAAAGGGGGAAGGCATTCTCCTTTTCTGCCAGTCCCACCAACCTCAGCGACTGGTGGGTTTTTTTTCGGATAAAGCTCCGGCGCATGCCGGTCACCTCGAGAGCAAGTGCCACATTTTCAGAGATCGTCTTCCTGGGCAATAATTTGAAGTCCTGAAAAACAAAACCTATACCCCGGCGCAGTAAATCGAGTTTTGATCGACTGATGCGGTTGAGGTTGATACCGTTGATTAATATGTGACCACTTGTAGGTTTTTCAGTACCAAAGATCAGTCTGAGCAGCGTCGTCTTTCCTGCGCCGCTGGGTCCTGTCACAAAAACAAACTCGCCCCTGCCAACTATCAAGTCCATATCACTCAAGGCGACATTAGAACCGAAATTTCGAAAAACGTGAAATAACTGTATCATTCCTATGCTATTCTCTTAAAAAACCTTTATCAGTTATCAGTTATCAGTTATCAGTTATTGGTTGTCGGGTGTCGGACTCTGGGCTTTAAACCTCCGGTTTCGAGTTTCAAGCTTCGCCACTCGACTGCTCGACCTGTTAAAGATTTTCTTGTTTTTCATGACAGAAAACCTGGAAATAAGGTACTAATATGACCCTATGGCCCACTGCAATCCGGCCTTGGCCATGTAGTGGGCGTAAAGTGCATGGTAGTAGTTCATTCTTGCCTGGCTCAGGAGCCTCTGGGCATCAAGGACCTCGGTGGAAGTGGTTACCTGCGCACGATAACGTTCCTCATTGACGCGTAAGTTCTCCTCGCCCTGCTCAACCGCTTTCTTTGTAGTGGGAATGTTCTTTTCTGCCGCTTCCAGGACTAAAAGTGCCCGCTTCAATTCAAGCCTTATTTTATTCTCCAGATCTTCCTTGATTTTGGTCAGTTGCTTTCTGATGCTTTCTTTCTCTTTTACCGCGTAATGTGTCTTTCCCCATTCCCAAAAAGTCCATGAACAGACAGCAGCGGCCTCCCAACTGCTTGCCTCGTGAAATTCGCTGCCAGAGACGTTCGGCGTATCCCCTGCCTTGATATAGTCGTATTGAAGCGATACTTCCGGGTAATATTTGCTTTTAGCCAGCCTTATCTGCTGCTCTGATTGAAGGATATTGATTTCCATGAGCTTCATTTCAGGGCGGTTCGTAAAGGCCTTTTGGAGGTAATCTTGAAAATCCCCTCGTTCCGGCACAAAAACCAGTCTATCATCCACCTCTGCAGGTGCATTGACCGGTCTGGCCAAGATGGTATTAAATACGGAACGGGCCATACGAGCATCGTGTTCAGCCTTTACCAACTCCTGCTTTGCGTCACCTAACTCCACTTCCGACCTCAAGAGATCATTAATTGGAGTCATACCCACTTCATAGAAACTGCGCGCCGTATTGGCATGAGATTCCAGGGATTCCACGGCTTTCTCGGCCACATCCAGGGCCTTATCCGCCTCCAGGATGTCATAATAGGCCTCTTTGACTCTAAAGATCAGGTCAAGCCTTTCAAGATCAAGCTCCATCTGGGATTGGTCAACTCCGAGTTTTGCAAGCTCATAAGAACTTTTCAAGGCAAATCCGGTAAAGACGGGCTGGGTCACAGTGCCTTTCCACTGATAATTGTTCTTGGCGGCTACCTCGATTGGCTCATCCCCCATCCCAGGGATATTGGCTTTGAGTATTCTCGAATTTTTGCTCAACAGGGTATAACCATAAGACGTGCTCAATTTGGGCAGGAATTCGGCCCTGGCCTGGTCTTTGACAAAGGCCGCTTCGTTGAGTTTTTCCTCCTTTGCCTTAAGAGACCAGTTATTTGCCAGGGCCTCTGCAATACTGTCTTCCAGTGTGTAGACCTTCGTCCCTTGCGCAAAGCTCTCACTCGTTTGGTAAATTGTAGACAGGAAAAAGGCCGAACATATGAGAATCAATGAAGCTCTAAACTTCATGTCTTATCCCTCCATGTGTTAGCAAATATTGTAACCATTCAGTAAAACAGGGCCTGGCAGATGTCAATGCAAAGTTGGTGTTTTCGATCTTAGCTCATTTCATAATGAAGGCAACACGGATTGCTTTTGTGTGGTTTATTATGGCGGGGTTGATAGTTCGGGGAGGACTAAATAGTGCCTGAGCGCTGCTCCCGGATAGGCAGTGATTCTTCGCATCTTTCACGCAGAGCCGGGAGGAACCTCGTTGTTCTTAGAGAGAATTTCCAGACTGAAATCAGCCGCCCTTGGAGAATGGGTCAACGCGCCCACTGAAATCAGGTCCACACCGCATTTTGCCACACCCGTGACAGTATCAAGAGAAATCCCCCCTGATGCCTCTATCATGACCCTGCCACTTGCCAACTGAACCGCCCTGGTCATCTGTTCAGGAGGCATGTTATCAAGCAGAATAACGTCAGCACCCGCCTGCAAGGCCTCTTCTACACCGGCCATATCTTCCACTTCCACTTCTATTTTTAGTGTGTGCGGTACGCCTTTTTTGGCGAGTTGAATTGCCCTTGAAATGGAGCCTGCTGCGACAATATGATTGTCTTTGATCAAAACACCGTCAAACAGGCCGAAACGATGGTTAAGTCCTCCCCCTGTTCGGACCGCATACTTGTCAAACGATCTGATGCCCGGGGCTGTCTTTCTTGTATCCAGAATCATGGCTTTATAGGGCCTCACCTTTTCCACATATTGCCTCGTCAATGTGGCAATGCCGCTCATTCGCTGCAAAAAGTTGAGCGCAGTTCTCTCTGCCTTAAGGATATGTGATAAGGGGCCGGTTATAGAGCAAACTCGCGCTCCTGCCGGGACGATGTCCCCTTCCTGGAAATATCTTTCAAACTCCATCCGGGGACTTATTTCCAGGAAGACCGTCTCAAACACCGGGAGCCCGGCAAGGACCAGTTCCTCCCGGGCAATAAGAACTGCCAAACCGGTTATTTCAGAGTCGATAATGGCATTGGTGGTAATATCGCCAGGGCCAAGATCTTCATCAAGGGCAGAACGAATCACAGGCATCAGTGAAAGGAGGTTTTCAATCATCGATCGCCTCAAAAAAAGATAGATTCTGATTCAGTTTTGTCAGTTTTATGGACAGGGTCTCGACCTTTTCCCTGACCTTGGCTACTATTTCAGCCGGGGCCTTCTTGAGGAACCCCTTGTTAGAGAGTTTTTTGTTGGAAGCGCTGATGTCCTTTTCAATCTTCACGATCTCTTTTCTTATTCTTTCTCTTTCTTGCTCAAAGTCCAAAAGCCCTTTTAGTACTACATGTGCCTGGTTATGTCCAAACACCACGGATGCAGAACCTTCGGGCTTTGGTATTCCAAAACCGATGGTTATTTCTTCTGCCTTGGCAAGTGCCTGTATATGGCCCAGATTATCGCGTAAGACATCAGCTTCGTCCTCTTGATGCACGTCAAGGACAACCTTGACCCTGGTCGAAGGAGATATGTTCATCTCGCCACGGATATTACGAATTCCGGTGATGCACCCCATCAGTAGACCCATTTTCTCTATAGAATCTTCATCACTCGCGAAATCAGCCGGCTCAGGGAATTTGGCTGTCATGATACTGCCCCGTGTTTCCGGTAGCTTCTGCCAGATCTCTTCTGTCACAAAAGGCATAAATGGGTGTAGAAGCTTCAGGGCTGCTGTCAGGACCTCCTGGGCAGTGGCCATGGTCGAGTCCCTGAGTGTCTGGTCGGCTCCATAAAGGCCCTGTTTGGCCATCTCAAGATACCAGTCACAGAACTCGTGCCAGACAAAATCATAACAAAGGCCGGCAGCATCATTGAAGCGATATTCATCAATGGCACGTGAGAAATCTTCGCTGACCTGCCCGATTCGCGTCAATATCCAGAGGTCAGGCAGGCTGTAAATCCTCTCATTCACCTTTAGATTCCCTTTGGAATCAAGATTTATGAGAACCAGCCTTGCTGCATTCCAAAGTTTGTTAACGAAATGCCGGTAGCCTGTTATCCTTTCTTCGGAAAGCTTGATATCCCTGCCCTGGGCCGCCATGGCTGCCAGGGTAAAGCGGAATGCGTCGGTTCCGAATTCGTCCATTATCACAAGGGGATCAATAACGTTTCCTTTGGACTTGCTCATCTTCTTGCCTTCTGCATCTCTGACCAGGGCATGGATATAGACGTCCTTAAAAGGGACATCACCCATGAAATGGAGGCCCATCATCATCATCCTCGCTACCCAGAAAAACAGGATATCAAAACCGGTTACAAGAGCCGAGGTAGGGTAGAACGTCTTGAGTTCCCTGGTCAACAGGGGCCAGCCCAGCGTGGAAAAAGGCCACAGGGCTGAACTAAACCACGTATCAAGGACATCTGTTTCTTGCACAAGGTTGTCACTTTGGCACGCCTTGCAATTTGAGGGCTCCACCTTCGCCACACTGACCTCCCCACATTCCCGGCAGTACCAGGCAGGGATACGGTGTCCCCACCAGATCTGTCTCGAAACACACCAGTCCCTGATGTTTTTCATCCACTCAAAATAGACTGTTTCCCAGTTTGCAGGGTGTATCCTCGTCTTGCCTTCCTTAACGGCCTGCATTGCTTCTTCGGCAAGCGGGCTAACCTTGACAAACCATTGCTTTGAGAGAAGCGGTTCGATCATGGTCTTGCACCGGTAACAGTGGCCGATAGCATTGCGGTAGGGCTCTATTTTTTCCAACAGGCCTGCCTCGTCAAGATCATCTAAGATGCGTTTGCGGCACTCAAATCTGTCTAAGCCCTCATAAGGTCCTGCCTGACCATTCATTTTCCCATCTTCATCAATGACCTTGATTCTCTCCAGTTTGTGGATATTACCAATTTCAAAGTCATTAGGGTCATGGGCCGGCGTGATCTTCAAGGCCCCTGTACCGAATTCAGTATCCACATATTTGTCAAAGATAACAGGAATCGGCTTATTAAGAACAGGCAAGAGCACATTAGCTCCTGATAAATCCTTGTAACGTTTATCTTCCGGGTTTACAGCCACAGCAGTATCGCCCAGCAGGGTTTCGGGCCGCGTGGTGGCAACTACGAGGTGGCCGTCATGTTTTTCAAACGGATAGCGAATATAATACAGGTGGCTCTCTGTCTCCTCATGTTCCACCTCAAGTTCAGCCAGGGCCGTATGACACCGGGGGCACCAGTTGATAATATAATCACCCCTGTAAATAAGTCCTTCCTCATACAGACTTACAAAAACTTCCCTGACTGCCTCGGAAAGACCCTTATCCATAGTAAAGCGTTCCCTGGTCCAATCGCACGAACACCCTAACCTCTTCAACTGATTGATGATCAATCCGCCGTACTTCTCCCGCCATTCCCAGACCATCCCCACAAATTTTTCCCGGCCTACGGCATGGCGGTCGGTTCCTTTTGAAGTGAGGTCCTTTTCAACAACATTTTGCGTAGCAATACCGGCATGGTCGGTGCCTGGTTGCCACAGCACATTGTATCCCTTCATCCTTTTATAGCGGCAGAGAATATCCTGGAGGGTATTGTTCAGGGCATGCCCCATGTGCAAGGTACCAGTCACATTAGGAGGTGGAATCACAATACAAAACGGGTCATCATCAGAACGGGCATCCGCCACAAACAAATTGTTCTTTTCCCAGTACTCATACAATCTATCTTCCACATCTTTAGGTTCATAACCCTTGGTCATGATTTCATTTTTCATTTATATAAAATTCCTTAAAGCAGATTTGCTGACTTGAAGTCGTAAGTTCTGTAACAGCTTTCTACCTGTGCGGTTAGCTTTTAGCCATTAGCTTAAAGACTACAAGTCTTTGTATAACTTTACGCTGAATTGAAACTTGCATTTTTTGATGCAACTGTATTGCTTGGCAACTAATTGCATTTTATGCAGCTAATAGCTAACAGCTAATTGCATTTTTAAGGTGGTATTAATGATCAGGTAAACATCGGACTTTTTGAAACCGGCTCAGGATGTAACAAAAAAGGGGTTGCAGTGTTCTCAACCCCGTGTAAAAGCCACTTCCTTCAGATTCCCAATGTTTCTTAAATAGCACATCAATCCTGAGAAGATTCGAGGCTCTGCTTTAACGCATCAATGGCTTCTTTAATTACCTGCTCAGCAACTGTTGCCATGGCCTCCCTTGCTACCCTCTCCACAGTATCCTGCACCACTTTGGTAATGATAGCCTCAATTCTCTCCCCGGTTATACCTGCCAGTTCCACCTTGGATTCAACTTTGGGAATATCCGGTGTATCGCTAAGATCTTCAATGGGAAGTCCAGCCGCCATGTCCGCTGTCGGCACTTCAAGATCTGCCTCAGATGATTGAAGTTCTATGAAGTCGCTTAAATCAAATTTGCTTTTTTCTGCGGGTTTTTCATGGGTCATGCCCACAGTGTCCTGTTCCAGGAATTCAAAATCGATATCTGTTTCTTCAGATGATATTGTCATTTCAGGTTCATGATCGAGGACTCTTTCAAGACTTTGAAGGGTCTCTTCATCAAACAGTTCGCCTGTTTTATCAGATTCCGAATCTTGAACCAGCTTCCCCTTCTCGACAATATCGACAAGATCAATGATCTCCTTTTCATTGGGGGAATCGCCACTTGCATTTGTTGTATCGCCTTGAGGCATTTCCTCGGAGCCAAGATCAAGAATCTCTTCATTTTTGCTGTCTTCTGGAAAGTTGCTATTTTCTTTCATAAGGGCACCCCGTTTAAGAGTTGACAAGCGGCCTCTAAGAGAACAGGATCTTTAACATTATATAATCGTTCTGTTTTGTCAAGTTTTAGAATTGCTGATTGTCTGCTCAACATTATTCCCAATGAGAATCGTTTCTGGTAATCGGAATTAATATTCTGTTCCATTCCGAATCGGTGAAGGAAGCATATCCTGTGGTTGTGTGAGCAGGAACTCGCCTTTTTCGATCCATTCTTTCAAGATATGGGCGATCTCAAGGGCCCTTACATATGAAGATATGGGTACTGTCGGGACATCCCGGCCGTTGAATCGTATCATACCGCTCTTCAGTTCCGCATAACTTACTTGAGCAAGACTGGTTGCCTTTCCTTTTGGATAATCGTTGCCGTAATCAATCACCTGAGTGTAAATGTCTTCATCGGATATGCCTGTGAAACGTGCCATTTCTTCATTGAGTATTGGTATGGGAACCCCAAGGCCGACCGCCATGGAACAACCATAGCCGAGCATGCTGACACCTGCAATCCATTTGGGATCCATCTCTTTCATGTCACCCATAACCATCAATGTCCCCCCCGGGTCTACCGGGACACCATTATCACCTCTTCTTGCATAAGGGTTGTGCTGGGTTCCAGGGCCTATAATATAACCTTTGGCGCCACCGATGAATACCCGCGTGCCCAGACCCAGTGTAAGGTAATAAGGGTCATTGAAAAGGGGGCTCAACTGGCCGGATGTGGCATAGTTGGCGTTACCGCCGTTCGGCTTGATAACCCCCATGTAAGTGTAGATGGTTTTCTTGGACAAATTGATTCCGCAGTTATAATTCTGATACGCGTTCCTTGGATTTAACAACGTGGCATAAGGCATGTCAGCAAGGGAAATCTTTTTCCTGATCTCAGTATTTGGGTAACAGTCGGTACCATAGGAAGTGGCGTGCAGATCCACCTTTTTCCCTGCCACAAGATCATGAATAACGTGGCCGCCGCCATACTTGAATTGGCCGGGATGAACTCTGTTCAAGGGATCATCCTCGGAAGGTTCAGTGGCACCGATATAGACATCCACGGCTGCCAGGCCCGCATAGGCTGACACCCCGTTCAGCCATACGCGTGACGCCTTGATTGCAGGTTTGGTATGGCCGAAGTTGATAAAGGCCCCTGATGAACACATGGGTGAGAAAGTCCCTGTGGTGACAACATCAACTTCTCGTGCTGCCCTTTTCGCCCCTTTTCTTTTGACAATATGGGCCATCTCGTCGGCTGTAACAACAACAACCTTGCCTTGTTTTATCTTGCGATTGATTTCTTCAATAGTTCTGGAAACCTTTTTTTGCGCCATGCTCAGTTGACCTCCCAATAGTACATAAATAAATATCATAAATCTTAAGTGTTGTTCTGACAAGCAAAAGTTTAACGTAACAGCAATTCCAATTTTAACCTTTAGACCTTTCTAACTGAAAGACAGGAGCAGCAGGTGAATTTATTTTCTTGACATCATCTCTCCCTGCTTACTATATTTAGAATAAACAGAGAATTAGTAGTTAGCGAATCCAGCCCCTTATTGTGAGGAGGCCCCTATTTTATTGTTAAAGGAGGTAAAAGCCGAAATGAGGAACAAATTTTTTACCCTGTTTATCCCTGTGGTTGCAGGTCTGTTTTTTTTGGCCGTTGGTATTCTGAGTGCGAATGATGTCGCTCCGCCGGATGAGGTTCTGATTCAAAACTTAACCTATAAGAGGGACAGAAAGGGCCCGGTTTTATTAAGCCACAAAAAGCATATCGTGGATTATAAAATCGCCTGTACCGACTGCCATCATGATTACCAGAATGGTAAAAATGTCTGGAAGGATGAGGATCCGGTAAAGAAATGCAGTGCATGCCATGACCCTTTGAAAAAACAGGGCAAGGTAATGAGACTCAATAGGGCCTATCACAGGAATTGCAAGATCTGCCACAAAGAAATATGTAAGGCCGACAAGACAAAACATGCCCCATATAGAAAATGTACGAAGTGTCATCAAAAGAAATCCTGATTTGATCTTTTGAGTGAACTTTCATCAAACAAAAAAGCCGCCCTTCAAATAAGGGCGGCTTTTTTGTTTGATTGTGACAATAAGGAGCACTGACCTGATACACAGATGAAACGCCGCCCAGGGTAATTCGAAAGGATTATACCTCGGTGACTGTAATTGCCTCCTGTTCACACACTTCTATACAGCTTTCGCATCCGAGGCATTCTTCCCCATTAACCGGGACCGATTTTTCATCCTTCATCTCATAGACGTCCACGGGACAGACCTCAATACACTCTTCACAACCTATACATTTTTCAGCGTCAACCACTACTTCGTAGCCCATATACCCTATCCTCCTGAATTATAAATATAAAAATGCTTAAATAAATACGCTCAAACTAACCAGACGGACTTTTAGCAAAGTAAAATTTCCATGTCAAGCATTTTATGTCCAACATGTTTGTAAAATTTCAGCAATTCTAATTGTGTCTTCCACTTAGATAGAGGTTAAAATTAGAATTGCCGGCAAGATTTGGGTGTTGTATAAAGCGGCGGGTGGAATTAAAAAGCAAGCGCTATCGAACAGAAGCATGTGGAATTACGAGGACAAATGCCTTGACATTAGCTCTCTTTGCTTTTAGGGATAGGTGTCAAAAAGTTTGCATAACAATATGTTCGACAGGCTGTATAAGAGCCGAGAAAAGGGGTTTTGAGATGAAATCGATTTTGAAAAGAACGAGGATTTTTGAAATCCTCGCATCTGGAAAGGTTGGATCCCGGTTCATGGTAATGGGTTGGGTAAGGACAAGGAGAGATTCCAAGGGAGGGTTTTCTTTTATTGACATTAATGACGGATCTTGTCTGAGCGGTTTACAAATCATGGCTGACAGGACACTGCCTAATTATGAAGACGAGGTCATCAGATTGCAGACAGGTTGTTCCATTAAGGCCTTGGGCATTTTGTCCGAGTCTCCGGGCAAGGGCCAAAAGGTGGAGCTCAAGACCGAGGAGATCGAGGTCCTGGGCTGGGCTGATCCATCTATTTATCCACTCCAGAAAAAACGGCATTCCTTTGAATTCCTGCGAACAATCGCACATTTGAGACCCAGGACCAATACTTTTAGTGCGGTTGCAAGGGTGCGGAATGCTATGAGCTGTGCCATTCATTCGTTTTTTCAGGACAGAGGTTTTATCTATATCCATACGCCCATTATTGCGGGCAGTGACTGTGAGGGTGCGGGGGAGATGTTCAAGGTGACCACTCTCGATCTGGATCAGATCCCCAAGAAGGATGGAAGAGCCGATTTTACCAAGGATTTCTTCGGGGATCCCGCAACTCTGACCGTCAGCGGGCAACTTGAAGCAGAAATCTATGCCCTTGCTATGGGAGATGTGTATACTTTCGGTCCTACCTTCAGGGCTGAGAACTCAAACACTTCTCGTCACCTTGCGGAATTCTGGATGGTTGAGCCGGAGATGGCCTTTTGTGACCTGGAGGATAATATGGGTCTTGCAGTTGATTTCTTAAAACATATTTTCGGTTACGTCTTGGAAAACTGCAAAGAAGACATTGAGTTTTTTGATCGATTTATTGATCATACTGTCATCGAGACCCTGGAGAGTTTGGTCCTGCATGATTTTGAGTCCATTACATACACGGAAGCCGTAGGATTTCTCGAAAAAGCTAATGAAAAGTTCGAATTTACTGTGAGCTGGGGGGATGATCTGCAGTCTGAACACGAGAGGTACCTGTGCGAAAAGGTATTCAAAAAACCGATAATTGTGGTGGATTATCCCAAAGACCTGAAGGCCTTTTACATGAAAGTGAACAAAGATCAAAAGACCGTACGTGCCATGGATGTGTTAGTGCCCAAGATCGGAGAAATTATCGGTGGCAGCCAGCGAGAAGACAACTACGACACACTCTTGCAGCGGATTAAGGAGATGGGTCTGAATCCGGATGATTACTGGTGGTACCTGGATCTGAGAAAATTTGGTTCTGCCCCGCATGCTGGATTTGGACTGGGATTTGAGCGCCTGATCCAGTTCGTGACAGGCCTTTCAAATATCAGGGATGTAATTCCTTTTCCAAGGACACCTGGAAACGTGAGTTTTTGAGTGAGTACTGAGGTTGGTAGGGAAGGGGAGTTGGGAGCAAAAAGAGTTATTGAAAGATTGGGAAATTAAACTAAATTTTGTAATACTCCTGGTACCACGCTATAAATTTCCTGACTCCCTCATGAAGCGAGGTCTTGGGATCAAAACCCAGGAGTTCTCTTGATTTTCGGATATCTGCTGCTGTTTCTGCCACATCGCCAGGCTGCATGGGCATCATGTTTTTTTCGGCCTCCTGTCCTATTTCTTGTTCTATTATGTGAATAAAATCCAGGAGAGACACTGATTCGGAATTGCCAAGGTTGAAGATTTCACAGGGCGCAGGCCTCTCAATTGCCGCGATCGTGCCGTCTATGATATCGTCAATAAATGTGAAGTCCCTTTTCATTTTCCCGTAATTGTAAACGTTTATTGGCTTTTTCTTCAAAATGGCATCAGTAAAGAGAAACAGGGCCATGTCCGGCCGGCCCCATGGGCCGTAGACAGTGAAAAACCTAAGCCCTGTGCATGGTATCTCGTATAAGTGGCTGTAAGAGTGGGCAATCAATTCATTGGCCTTCTTGGTGGCCGCATAAAGAGAAATAGGACTGTCAACCCTGTCATCGACACTAAAGGGGGGTGTATTGTTCTGTCCATAGACGGACGATGAGGACGCGTACACGAAATTCTTCACGGGGTATTCCCTGGCCAGCTCGAGGAGATTTAGAAACCCTTCCAGGTTACTCTTTTGATAAGAAAACGGGTCCTTCAGAGAATATCTGACACCAGCCTGGGCAGCAAGGTTGCAAATAATGTCGATATGGCTTTGTCGGAAAATATCTTTAAGGGCGCCGAGGTCCTGAATGTCCTCTCTGTGGAACATAAAGTTTCGAAACGATTTCAGGATCTCCAACCTGCTTGTCTTGAGGTTGACATCGTAGTATCTGTTCAGGTTGTCAACCCCAACAACCTTATGTCCCATCTCGAGCAGTCTCCTGGACAAATGAAACCCGATGAACCCCGCGGATCCGGTTACCAATACGACTTTATTATTCCTTGCCATGATAACTTCCATTGATCAGTGTCTCTCTCGTGGATGGTTGAAACCCCTCGTCTTATATGCGAGGGTCGTTCAGTTTATGACCCCCAAAAAAGCGACGCGGCCACAAGAACAGCAAGCACTCGCTGACCTTTGTCCCTGCTCCTTGGGATTTTTGCATGCATCATGCACTCTGGTTTCATATCAAAAACGCAAAACAAAGGCCACAAAATTCCAGCAATTCTAATCATGGCTTCCGCTTCGACAGAGGGCAGTGCGGTCTATCAGGCAAAAAAAAGATTGTATCCAGAAAGAAAAGCTCGTGTTTTCCGGATACAATCTTGTTTTTTAGTTCAATGACGGGACAAGACCCTGTCATTTTGTGTGTCATGAGCAGAGAATGTATTTACATCATTCCGCCCATGCCGCCGCCCATGCCACCCATTCCGCCCATGCCGCCGCCTGGAGGCATGCCGGGCATATCGTCTTTTTCTTTAGGTGTTTCTGCTATCATGGCTTCGGTAGTGAGAAGCAGTGATGAAACAGAAGCAGCATTCTGGAGGGCAAATCTGGTAACCTTGGTTGGATCAAGAATTCCCGCCTTGAGCAGATCCTCATACTCACCTGTCTCAGCGTTGAATCCAACAGCACCTTCCGCCTCTTTGACCTTTTCCACAACCACGGATCCCTCGACCCCTGCGTTATTAGCGATCTGTCGAAGCGGCTCTTCCATGGCCCTCATAACAAGATTAACACCTGCCTGTTGTTCACCTTCCAGCTTCAGCTTGGCAAGGGATAAAAGTGTGCGAACAAGAGCGACTCCACCACCAGCAACGATTCCCTCTTCAACAGCAGCCCTTGTGGCATTCAGGGCATCTTCCACTCTGGCCTTCTTTTCCTTCATTTCGATCTCTGTGGCTGCACCCACTTTGATTACGGCCACACCGCCGATCAATTTTGCAAGCCTTTCCTGGAGCTTCTCTCGATCATAGTCAGATGTGGTTTCTTCAGCCTGAGCCCGGATCTGTTTGACCCTGCCCTCAAGATCGCTCCGGCTGCCTGCCCCATCAACGATTGTGGTATTGTCTTTATCAATATTGATTGTCTTTGCCGTTCCAAGATCGTTCAAGGATACGTTTTCCAGTTTGAGCCCCAGATCCTCGGAGATCACATTCCCACCAGTGAGAATAGCGATGTCTTCGAGCATCGCCTTTCTGCGGTCACCAAATCCAGGCGCTTTGACTGCCGCAACCTGCAGGGTACCTCTTAACCTGTTGACAACGAGTGTGGCAAGGGCTTCGCCTTCAACATCTTCGGCAATAATCAGCAATGGTTTTGCCATCTTGGCAATCTGCTCCAAAATGGGAACCATATCTTTCATGCTGCTGATCTTGCTCTCGTGAAGAAGGATATACGGGTCAGAGAGGTTGGTTTCCATCTTTTCCGCATCCGTAACAAAATAAGGAGAAAGGTAGCCGCGATCAAACTGCATGCCTTCCACAACTTCCAGGGTTGTGTCCATGCTCTTGGCTTCCTCTACGGTAATGACGCCTTCTTTCCCGACCTTATTCATGGCCTCGGCAATAATGTTCCCGATAGTCTCATCATTGTTTGCTGAGATGGTTCCTACCTGGGAGATTTCCGCCTGGTCCTTTGTTGGTTTAGAAGTGTTCGCGAGCTCCTTGACTACGACTTCTACGGCCTTTTCAATTCCTCGCTTGATAGCCATAGGGTTAACACCAGCCGCCACCAGTTTGGAACCTTCCCTGTAAATTGACTGTGCCAGAACCGTAGCGGTTGTGGTACCGTCTCCTGCGACATCAGAGGTTTTTGACGCTACCTCTTTGACCATCTGGGCACCCATGTTTTCGAATTTGTCTTCAAGGTCAATTTCTTTGGCTACGGTCACACCATCTTTGGTGATATTGGGCGCGCCAAAAGACCTCTCCAAGAGCACGTTCCTGCCCTTAGGTCCCAATGTGACCTTAACTGCATCAGCAAGGATGTCAATCCCTTTAAGAATTGATTCCCTGGCCTTTACATCATATCTAATTTCTTTCGCCATACTAAAAAATCCTCCTTCGATTGTTGTGTTTTCGCCAAACGAATAACCTCAGAGGCAATTTCAAAACGCCCACTTTTGCCCAATCTTTATGAGGCTCAAATATTAATCATCGAAATATTCAACAATATTCCTATGGTTAAAATTTTCGCCTTCCTTGACCTTGGACCGAGTTAAATATAATAGCAGATTTAACAGGGCATGCAAAATTGAACATTTTGAAACTGCCTCCTCAGATAACATTTATTCGATTATAGCAATGATATCATCTTCTTTCATGATCAGGTGTTCTTCACCATCAATGTTGATTTCCGTCCCAGCATATTTTCCGAAAAGGACCTTTTGTCCTTCCTTGACTTCAAGCGGGATCTTGGTTCCGTTTTCAAGCACCTTGCCGTTACCAATAGCAACGATCTTTCCTTCTACCGGCTTCTCTTTTGCAGTGTCGGGAATGATAATTCCACCTTTTGTTTTTTGCTCCTCTTCAATCCTTTGTACGATTACACGATCATGCAGCGGTCTCACTTTCATCTTAAATGTCTCCTCCCAATATTAATAAATTATAATTAGGTTTGTAAAAAGTCCATCTGTATTGCCATGGCGGGATTGCGCAAAGCTCAACTTTCATTTGGAACTTCTTACTGTACCGTCCTATGATGATGGCCTTCTTATGAAAGCATCATAATTGATTGAATGGTGTTTGATTCCAAAATACAATATAGCCAAACAATTCCGGGGGCAGCTCACGGATACGGAGTTCTAAAAAATGGCTAAAACTGACTGTCCAACTGAAACAAATAATTTCTCTTTCCCTGTGAATTGAACTCATTTCAAGGCATGGGATCTGTAGAACTCAACTCCTGAAAATTAACAACAGCCTGTCAGATGTCAAGGGGTTGAATCAAAAAACATTTGAAAGACCTGATTATTCAATATGCCAACGTAATCAAAATATGGTATTAGAAGTCTAATTTAACAGCAATTCTAATTATGGCTTCCACCTGGATAAAGGACAGAGGGATCTATTTTAAAATGCTCTACTCAGGTGGATAGGCTAACGGCATTATCCTTCAGGCTAATAACCTGTAACCTGACCAGTTACAATCAAACTTTTGAGTAGCATGAAACATATTTTGAATTACCGCCTGCCCAGGCAGAAAATGGTCAAGAGTCAACTCATCGCGCGTGGGATAAGCGATTCTCGAGTTTTGGCAGTTATGGGTGAAATCCCCAGGGAGCGATTTGTTGAAGAGGCCCTTGTAAGAGAGGCATATAGCGACAGGCCATTACCAATCGGGCATAGACAGACTATATCCCAACCTTACATAGTTGCCTACATGACCGAGGCTCTCGATCTTACCGGGAAAGAAAAAACGCTTGAAATAGGCACGGGCAGCGGATACCAGACAGCCATTTTGGCTGAATTGTCCAATAAAGTCTACACCATTGAAAGGATCAGGCCACATATGGTCAAGGCAAGGAAAATTCTTTCCGAACTTGGTTATCATAACATTCTATTCAAAGTATTTGACGGGACAATTGGCTGGAAGGAATATGAACCTTATGATGCCATTATTGTCACTGCCGGAGCGCCCAAGATTCCCCAACCCTTTCTTGATCAGCTTGCAGACGGGGGCCGGCTTATCATTCCTGTGGGTAACAAGTCCAGCCAGGAACTCATTAAGGTGACGAGGCAAAAACGGAATTATATCCAAAAAGAACTTGGCGGTTGCAGGTTTGTGGATTTGGTAGGCCGTCATGGTTGGATGGATTAGGGTATTCCCAGGGACAAAAAAGCCCCTCGCAGAACGAAGGGCTTTTAAATAAATTCCGGCGGCGTCCTACTCTCCCACGCAGTCTCCCACGCAGTACCATCGGCGCTAAAGAGCTTAACTTCCGTGTTCGGGATGGGAACGGGTGTGACCTCTTTGCTATCGCCACCGAAAAACTGTAAGCGTCACGGGGTTATCGGGTTTGATGTGTTTCTTGTGTCAAAACTCAATAAACTCAATAAACTCAATAAACTCAATAAACTTAAAATACAGAGAATGCAAACAAAGGGCATAAATGGAATAGTTTTATGGCCAAGCCGCACGACCTATTAGTACCAGTTAGCTAAATACGTTACCATACTTGCACACCTGGCCTATCAACCTTGTAGTCTACAAGGGGTCTTTAGCTCCCCCGACAAGTCAGGGGAAAGGGATATCTTATCTTGAGGTTGGCTTCCCACTTAGATGCTTTCAGCGGTTATCCATTCCGAACTTAGCTACCCAGCTATGCCGCTGGCGCGACAACTGGTACACCAGAGGTTCGTCCATCCCGGTCCTCTCGTACTAAGGAAAGATCCTCTCAAATATCCTACGCCCACGAAAGATAGGGACCGAACTGTCTCACGACGTTCTAAACCCAGCTCACGTACCGCTTTAATTGGCGAACAGCCAAACCCTTGGGACCTGCTCCAGCCCCAGGATGCGATGAGCCGACATCGAGGTGCCAAACCGCGCCGTCGATGTGAACTCTTGGGCGCGATAAGCCTGTTATCCCCGGAGTACCTTTTATCCGTTGAGCGACGGCCCTTCCATACAGAACCGCCGGATCACTAAGACCTACTTTCGTACCTGTTCGAGATGTCTCTCTCACAGTCAAGCTCCCTTATGCCTTTACACTCTTCGGCTGGTTTCCAATCAGCCTGAGGGAACCTTCGCGCGCCTCCGTTACTCTTTAGGAGGCGACCGCCCCAGCCAAACTACCCACCAGACACTGTCCCCGACCCGGATAACGGGCCAAGGTTAGAACCCTAAACTAATAAGGGTGGTATTTCAAGG
This sequence comes from Thermodesulfobacteriota bacterium, assembly GCA_034660135.1. Taxonomy (GTDB): domain Bacteria; phylum Desulfobacterota; class DSM-4660; order Desulfatiglandales; family Desulfatiglandaceae; genus JAYEIR01. The sequence continues at coordinate 16,261 of JAYEIR010000165.1, read as the reverse complement.
TTGGCTCCATCCCGACTAGCGTCGGGACTTCAAAGCCTCCCACCTATCCTACACATACTAATCCAAAGTCCAATGTCAAGCTGTAGTAAAGGTTCACGGGGTCTTTCCGTCTTTTCGCGGGTACGCGGCATCTTCACCGCGAATTCAATTTCACCGAGTCCCTGGTTGAGACAGTGGGGAAGTCGTTACGCCATTCGTGCAGGTCGGAACTTACCCGACAAGGAATTTCGCTACCTTAGGACCGTTATAGTTACGGCCGCCGTTTACTGGGGCTTCGGTTCCGAGCTTCTCCATCCGAAGACAGATAACAAGTCCCCTTAACCTTCCAGCACCGGGCAGGCGTCAGACCCTATACATCGTCTTGCGACTTAGCAGAGTCCTGTGTTTTTAGTAAACAGTCGCCACCCCCATTTCTCTGCAACCTCCTTCGGCTCCAAAAGTAAATTTCTTCACCTACGTGGAGGCACACCTTCTCCCGAAGTTACGGTGTCAATTTGCCGAGTTCCTTAACCAGAGTTCTCTCGAGCGCCTTGGGATACTCACCCCACCTACCTGTGTCGGTTTGCGGTACGATCACCGAACTGACTCGCTAGAGGCTTTTCTTGGAAGTATGGGATCAGCCAGTTTATGAGACAAAGTCTCTCCTCATCACTTCTCGGTGTTGAATAAGAGAGTGGATTTACCTGCTCTCTCCACCTACAAGCTTGAATCCGGACATCCATCACCGGAATGGCCTACCCTTCTCCGTCCCCCCATCACTCAAACGTCAGTTTGGTGGTACAGGAATATTAACCTGTTTCCCATCGCCTACGCCTTTCGGCCTCGGCTTAGGGGTCGACTAACCCTGAGCAGATTAACTTTACTCAGGAAACCTTAGGTTTACGGCGAGCGGGTTTCTCACCCGCTTTATCGTTACTCATGTCAGCATTATCTCTTCCATTCAGTCCACCAGTCCTCGCAGTCTGGCTTCAGCCCGGAATGGAATGCTCCCCTACCATCGCCTGAATCCAAAGATTCAGACAATCCGCAGCTTCGGTAATGTGCTTAAGCCCCGTTACATTTTCGGCGCAGAATCACTTGACCAGTGAGCTGTTACGCTTTCTTTAAAGGAATGGCTGCTTCTAAGCCAACCTCCTGGCTGTCTCAGCGTTTCCACCTCCTTCTCCACTTAGCACATATTTAGGGACCTTAGCTGGCGGTCTGGGTTGTTTCCCTCTTGACTACGAAACTTATCTCCCGCAGTCTGACTCCCACAATAAAAGTTGACGGTATTCGAAGTTTGGTAAGGTTTGGTAATCTGGTAAGACCCCTAGCCCTTCCAGTGCTCTACCCCCGTCACTTAATTTGTGAGGCTATACCTAAATATATTTCGGGGAGTACCAGCTATCTCCAGGTTTGATTAGCCTTTCACTCCTATCCACAGATCATCCGGGAAGTTTTCAACCTTCTACGGTTCGGGCCTCCATCCCGTGTTACCGGGACTTCACCCTGTCCATGGATAGATCACCTGGTTTCGGGTCTACTCCATGCTACTATGTTCGCCCTATTAAGACTCGCTTTCGCTACGGCTACACCTAACGGCTTAACCTTGCAACACAGAGTAAGTCGCTGACCCATTATGCGAAAGGTACGCAGTCGAACATGAAATAAGTCGGGCAAGCCCAACATAATTTCAAAAGTTCTTCCACTGCTTGTAGACAGACGGTTTCAGGTACTATTTCACTCCCCTCGCCGGGGTACTTTTCACCTTTCCCTCACGGTACTGGTTCACTATCGGTCGTCGGCGTGTATTTAGCCTTAGGAGATGGTCCTCCTGGATTCCCGCAGGGTTCCACGTGTCCCACGGTACTTGGGAATCTTATCCAGCAAGTTCAACTGATTTCGCTTACAGGACTATCACCTTTTATAGTTCCGCTTTCCAGCGGACTCAGCTATCAGTTGAATTTTTGACTTGCCGAAGGACCTGCAAATCCTTCCAATAAGACCCCACAACCCCGGATATACAAGGCTTGCAGGCTTTAACATATATCCGGTTTAGGCTGTTCCCATTTCGCTCGCCGCTACTAAGGGAATCGCTATTGCTTTCTTTTCCTAAGGGTACTTAGATGTTTCAGTTCCCCTCGTTTGCCTCTATTACCTATGTATTCAGTAATAGATATCCCGGTATTACCCGAGATGGGTTTCCCCATTCAGAAATCTTCGGTTCAATGCCTGTTTAGCGGCTCGCCGAAGCTTATCGCAGCTAACCACGTCTTTCTTCGCCATCCGACACCAAGGCATCCACCGTCTGCCCTTAATAGCTTGGCCATAAAAATTTTCCATTTATACTGCTTAAGCTAACTATCTTAGGCACCTTTGAAATTGCATTACTCTGTATTCAGTTTTCAAAGAACAGGTCGGGCTTGCGCCCTGAGCTCAAAGCTCAAAGCTCAAAACTTGTTAATAGTTCTTAACTTGCAGTTTTGACCTTTCAACTCTGACCTTTTATTTGGTGGAGGTGAACGGGATCGAACCGATGACCTCCTGCGTGCAAAGCAGGTGCTCTCCCAACTGAGCTACACCCCCCAAACCTATTGCGGATTTGCGATTACGGATTGCGGATTTTTATTTTCTTTAATTCCACAATCCGAATTCGGCGTGGTGGGCCTAGTTGGAATTGAACCAACGACCTCACGCTTATCAGGCGTGCGCTCTAACCGAGACTGAGCTATAGGCCCATTCCCGATTTTGGATTTGCGGTTGCAGTTTTGGTTTTTATTACCCTTCGTTCCAAAATCTAAATTCCAAAATCCAAAATCCCTTTGTTCTCTCAAGACTAAATAGTGATGCCAGTTATAGGATTGACCTTAGGATTTCCGCCTTTAGGGCGGTATCTCCTTAGAAAGGAGGTGATCCAGCCGCAGGTTCCCCTACGGCTACCTTGTTACGACTTCACCCCAATTACCGGCCATACCTTAGGTGCCTGCCCCCCCTTCGACAAGTCTCAGGGGTTAGCCCAGCAACTTCTGGTACAGTCGACTTTCGTGGTGTGACGGGCGGTGTGTACAAGGCCCGGGAACGTATTCACCGTGGCATGCTGATCCACGATTACTAGCGATTCCAACTTCATGGAGTCGAGTTGCAGACTCCAATTCGAACTGAGAACTGCTTTTTGGGATTAGCTCCCCCTCGCGGGTTAGCAACCCTTTGTACAGCCCATTGTAGCACGTGTGTAGCCCTGGATATAAAGGCCATGAGGACTTGACGTCATCCCCACCTTCCTCCCCGTTAACCGAGGCAGTCTCTTTAGAGTGCCTAACTAAATACTGGCAACTAAAGACAAGGGTTACGCTCGTTGCGGGACTTAACCCAACATCTCACGACACGAGCTGACGACAGCCATGCAGCACCTGTCACTCTGTTCCGACAGAGCCGGAAAAATCTGGTTTCCCAGACGGTCAGAGGATGTCAAACCCAGGTAAGGTTCTTCGCGTTGCGTCGAATTAAACCACATGCTCCACCGCTTGTGCGGGCCCCCGTCAATTCCTTTGAGTTTTAGCCTTGCGGCCGTACTCCCCAGGCGGAGAACTTAATGCGTTAACTCCGGCACAGCAGGGGTCAATACCCGCTACACCTAGTTCTCATCGTTTACGGCGTGGACTACCAGGGTATCTAATCCTGTTTGCTACCCACGCTTTCGCGTCTCAGCGTCAGTATTGGTCCAGAGAGTCGCCTTCGCCACGGGTGTTCCTCCCAATATCTACGAATTTCACCTCTACACTGGGAATTCCACTCTCCTCTCCCATACTCAAGAATGGCAGTTTCAAATGCACTTCCCGGGTTGAGCCCAGGGCTTTCACATCTGACTTACCAAACCGCCTACACGCTCTTTACGCCCAGTAATTCCGAACAACGCTTGCACCCTCCGTATTACCGCGGCTGCTGGCACGGAGTTAGCCGGTGCTTCCTTCAATGGTACCATCAGTCCTCTTGACTATTAATCAAAAGGATTTTTTCCCACTTGACAGAGCTTTACGACCCGAAAGCCTTCTTCACTCACGCGGCGTTGCTGCGTCAGGGTTTCCCCCATTGCGCAAAATTCCTCACTGCTGCCTCCCGTAGGAGTCTGGACCGTGTTTCAGTTCCAGTGTGGCTGATCATCCTCTCAGACCAGCTAACCATCGCAGCCTTGGTAGGCCATTACCCCACCAACAAGCTAATGGTACGCGGGCCCCTCCTTGAACGGCAACTTTCATGAAGAGGTCACCTTTCATCCTTCAAACCATAGTCCAAAGGACAATATCCGGTATTGACAACGCTTTCGCATAGTTATTCCAGATTCAAGGGCAGGTTGCCCACGCGTTACTCACCCGTGCGCCACTTTACTTCTCCGAGCAAGCCCGGAGTTTCTCGTTCGACTTGCATGTGTTAGGCACGCCGCCAGCGTTCATTCTGAGCCAGGATCAAACTCTCCACTTAAATTATGAAAGGGTTCGATTCCCTTTTTTTCTTATTTCTTATAAGGGCCTAAACGGCATCACTATTTAGTTTTCAAAGAACAAAAGACAATAAAATTATAAGGCCTGCATAAGGCAATGTCAAGACATTTGTTTATGCAGTATGCAGCGCCAGAGAAAAAATCTTTATATGTGTCTTATGGAAAAATGTCAAGATGTTTTATCATTATTATGAAAAGAAAATTAGTTTTGCTCTTGGTCTGCAAAAGTCTTAATCACATCAACGACATAACTGATTTGGTCAGACGAAAGTTCAGGATAGATTGGAAGAGCCAGGGTATTTTTAGCCGATGTTACAGATACCGGGAAGTCCTCAGGTTTGTAGCCAAGGTATTTGAAACAAGACTGCATATGAAGTGGAACCGGATAATAAATCTCGCAACCAATCCCTTTTTGACTAAGGTATTCCCTGAGTCTGTCCCGGCCTGACTTGACCTTGATCACAAACTGGTTATAAATGTGTCTTTTTTCCACGTCTTTTGGCAACCAGGTTTTGTCCAGGCCTTTTTCTTGAAAAAACCTCGTGTAAAGGACCGCATTTTCCCTTCTCTTTTTTGTCCATTCATCAAGATATTTAAGCTTTACAATTAGTATGGCCGCCTGGAGGGCATCCAGCCTGAAATTACCACCGATTATATTGTGGTAGTATTTGGGTTTGGATCCGTGTACGCGCATTATCTTCAACCGTTCATAGATTTCCATTTCATTGGTGGTCACCATCCCTCCGTCCCCAAATGCACCTAAATTCTTTGAAGGGAAAAAGGAAAAACACCCGTATCGGCCCATGGACCCAGCCCTTCCTGTTGTTCCGTCACTGAATTTATACTCAGAACCAATCGCTTGTGCTGCATCTTCAATAATTGCTATGTCATACTGTCTTGCCACTTCCCGAATAGACTCCATATCGGCACACTGCCCATAGAGATGAACCGGAATAATGGCCTTTAATCTGGATCTTTGACTTTCATGCAACGAGGCGACAACTGCATGAAGTTTTGAGGGATCCATATTATAGGTCTCTTCGTCGATATCAACAAAGACCGGTCTGGCGCCCACCCTGGCAATTGCCCCGACAGTAGAAAAGAAAGTATATGGTGTTGTTATGACAAGATCTCCGGGTTGCACGCCCTCTGTCATAAGGGAAATCAGTAAGGCGTCAGTGCCGGAAGATACGCCGACGGCGTATTGTACCTGACAATAATCAGCGATGCTTTTTTCCAGCTCTTCAACTTTTGGCCCAAGGATAAAGTGCTGGGAATCGAACACCTCCATGGCAGCCATAATTATCTCTTCTCGAATACCCTTGTACTGCTCTTGTAAGTCCAGCAACGGAACCTTCATGTTAATCCCCCCGTTCAATCACAGATTACAGAGCGTCGGTGAAACAATCCCCAAGCTGCACGGGTCAGGTGTTGTGGAACGATCTGCAAATCTCTTGATTGGCCTTGTTAGTGCCTGAACGAAAACCCTGTTCAGGCACGATTTTGGATTTTGGATTTTAGATTTTGGATTAATGGAATCAATCCCAACTCAGTAAACCCTCATGATTGATGTTGTGTTTGTTTTCTTTTCGAGGTTTTCGTTCAGGGACTATTTTTCAATTCAGGCTATAAATTAATAAAATTTGTAAGTTAGTTTTCTCCTAAGATAGTCAGGTTCTTTGGGCAAGCCCATAAATCTCGATTTCAGTTTACGAGTTCAGACACTGGAACAATTTGAAACTCTTCTTTCAGTTTTGCGGAGCATCCTTCTAACGTGTTGAGAGTCTCTTTATGAGGGTGAGCTATTCCAATGGCGGTCCCAGAATGCCTTGCAATACTTAGAAGTCGCTCAAGTTGTATCTTTATTGCCTTTGCCACTAATTGATTATCCAGAAACACGTCCCTGCTTGCAACCGGAAGACCTATAGCCTTTGCCGTTTCGAAAGCGACTGTGTCTATGGTGGTTCGGCTATCAATATAAAAAAGCTGCCTCCTTTTCAACTCCTTTAAGACAATTAGCATCTTATCTCTGTCTTCAGTAAATGATGACCCCATATGGTTATTCACCCCCTGAGCACCCAGGATTTCTCCCAAATCTTGATCCAGAATCTGTTTGATCTCCTGCTCATCCATGGTCAAGAATAAGGAACCAGGGCCAGGGTCAACAGAAGGGTAGTTCTTTGGTTCCATAGGCAGGTGCAGAAGAACCTCGCGTCCCTTTTGGTTTGCTTCTTGGATAATAATCTTTGTGAAAGGGGCATAAGGAAGAACCGAAAAGGTAAGAGGCAGGTCTAAGTGGATAAAAGAGAAAGCCATGTCTGAATTATAACCCATGTCGTCAATAATAATGGCGATCTTGGGTCGGGTGTCTTTCATTGGTGGCGTAATGCCCGTAAATTTCAACACTATTTTGTGGGTGTAGAATCCTTTTGCGAAGACATGATAAGTTGTCGTGCCATCAGAATCCTTTTGTTTCTTGAGGAGTATCTCCGGCCCCAGTTCAGTCAAAACATTAGTAATGATCTCCTCAAGTTCAGCTGCTGAAGCGGCATCATGGCATTTAATTAAAAGATCAGTGAAATCCCATACATGACCGTTTTGGTGCCTCGGAACTATATTTAGAAAGAAGACATCCTTTTCCTGACTATCGCTACTGTACAGGGCCCTGGAGATCGCTAAATCTATGTCCGTGAGTTTGTGGCTGAGATCTGTCTCTGTGGAATAAATCTCTTCATAGGTAGTTGGAGAAACCCTGATACTGTCCCTTGAAAACCAGAAGAAAAAGCCCGATGAAATGATACAGGCCAGAAAAATAGAAAGTGTAATCAGGAGAAAAATGCGTCTTTTAGTAATCATTCATAAACTGCTTCCGGAGTTTTCTGGTGGGTCGCTATTGCTGAGCAGGCTTCAATTGAGAGAAAACAGCCCATGACTGTAGCAACTGGAGGGCATAACGCACCTGGTTGTCCCTTTCAATCAGCATTGTGACTTGTTCGTCTCTTATGGATTCGCTTTTTTCCTCCTCTTTCTTGTCAAGTGTCTCCTCTTCGAGCATATGGCCCTTCAAATCTTCTTCTCTTATGAAACGTGGAAGTCCTTTTTCCTCTTTATCCTTGGGGGGCAAGAATTCCACCTTAATATCCGGCTCTATCCCGCTGAGTTGAATCGATTCTCCGCTTGGTGTATAGTATCTTGAAGTGGTCAAACGCAGGCCGGATCCATCTGACAGGGGCAGGATCGTTTGCACGGAACCCTTGCCAAAAGTTCTCGTTCCGACGATCAGTGCCCTTTTGTTATCTCTCAATGCTCCGGCTACGATTTCTGCGGCACTCGCACTACCGCCATTTACCAGGACAATAATCGGATAGTCCCTCTGCGTTTTGTTTTTGTGGGCTGTAGCATTTATGTTCTGTGAGCTCTTCCTTCCTTTGGTGCTTACAATCACTCCGGAATCAAGGAAAAGATCTGATACCTCGATGGCCTGAGACAAAAGCCCTCCGGGGTTATTCCTCAGATCTAAGATCAGGCCTTTCAATTTGTGGTCCTTCTCCAGCTTTTCAAGTGCTGCAGAGAGATCCTGGTCTGTCTTGCTCTGAAAATTGGAAATCCGGATATAGCCGACTTCAGGAGTCAAGAAATGGTGCCTTACACTTTTTAGGGGAATAACATCTCGCGTGATGGAAAATTCCAAAGGCTTTTTTTCGCCTTCGCGTGAAATGGTCAGTTTCACCTCTGTGCCCTTGGGTCCCCTGATCATCTTCACGGCTTCCATCATTGTCATATCTTTGGTCGACTTACCTTCCACCTTTATGATCCTGTCCCGTGCCTTTATCCCCTCTTTGTAGGCAGGGGTTCCTTCAATAGGCGAGACAACAGTCAAGACATTGTCTTTAATGGTTATTTCAATCCCAATTCCTGTGAAACTGCCCTTTGTCTCTAACATCAGTTCATGGTGCTCTTCCTTTGTCATAAAGGATGAATGGGGATCGAGACTGCGGACCATACCCTTAATGGCACCATAAATCAGTTTTTGGGGATCTTGTTCTTCCACATAGTTCTTTTGTATCTGTCTCAGGACTTCCGTAAGAATTTCGATATTCTTGTACACTTTTTCCGTATCAGCCTCACCGGCATTTCCCTTAAGGAAAAGTGCTCCAATTAAAAAGGCAGAGGCCAATATGATAGTAAGGGCAGATCTTGTTTTGGAAATTGACATCTTTTTGCTCCTGAAATATTTCATGACCCGTATACACTTGAACATCTAAAATGTCCTTAGCATATGAGCTGTTACCCTTTTAGCAAAAACCAAGGGTGAATCCACAAACGAGATAAGGATTCCTAACTGTCAAGAGTTTTTAGTTGATTTGGCTACTAATGACAACCAAAAAAACAGAATCTTAACCAATGGTTTCTTTTGAGTGGGTATGGGCTCTAAGGAAAGCCACAATTTCAATTTTTACCATAATCAGTATTAATTTCCAAGAAGTTTTGGAACAACGCGCAGAATGTGTCAGAATATTAGAGTTTATTGATTGACTTTCTCGATGTGTCGTGGAAAGCATATCTGATACGGTTTTGGTCCTTGATTCAAAAATGCCTTGCATTAGTTCCGGATCTTACTGGGGATCCCCAGGGGTCGTGAATGGGTAATGAAAAGAATGGTCGAATACATACGTTGTTGAGCAAAGGCGTCCGGGAAAAAGTGTATCCGGGTGCAGTGCTTCTTGTGGCCCGGGGAGGTGAGCCTGTGTTTTTTCATCAGGTTGGCCACCGATCATTGATTCCGCACACCGCCCCCATGGAAAAAGATACCATTTTTGACCTTGCCTCCCTGACCAAACCCCTGGCCACTACGCTGGCCATAATGAAAGTTGTTGATCAAGGAAGAATGGAGCTTGACCAACCGATTGCCGGTTTGCTGCCCAGGCCTGTTCCAGAGGATAAAAGTAACATGACTCCACGGATGCTATTAAGCCATTGTGCAGGTTTTCCTGAGTGGAGGCCCTTTTATGTTGAACTGGACCATATTGAGCCTGGGAAGAGGAAGGATTTGCTGCGAGAGCGGTTGTTGAACATACCGCTTGCATACCAACCCGGAGGCAAAACTCTTTACAGTGACCTTGGATTTATCTTGCTTGAATGGATTTGTGAAGAGCGTACGGGGGTGCCTTTGCACCTGTTTCTCGATCGTTATTTTCTCGGTCCTCTTTTTCTGAGGAAGACCTTTCTGTATAATCGTGCCTCACCGGTTAAATTCAGAAAGGATCAATTTGCTGCAACAGAACAGTGCCCTTGGCGCAAAAGCATCTTGCAGGGATCTGTTCATGACGAGAATGCCTGGGCGCTTGGTGGTTATTCGGGTCATGCGGGATTATTCGGGACAGCCGGGGAGGTCTATAGATTGGTCAATCTTCTGAGGTCGGTTTTTCGTGGGCACAGACAGAATTATCTAAGGCCGGAGACTGTGATGACGTTTTTCGCGAGGCAGGATATTGTTGCTGGCAGCACCTGGGCCTTGGGATGGGATACACCATCTCCTCAAAATTCCAGCTCAGGAAAACATTTTTCAGAGAAAAGCGTGGGCCACTTGGGGTTCACCGGCACTTCCATATGGATGGATCTTGAGAAGGACGTAATCATTATTTTTCTTACGAACCGTATTCATCCAAACCGCAGTAATGAAAAGATCAGGGCGTTCAGACCTGTGCTTCATGATTTGGTAATGGAAGAATTTGACTGGAGAATCCGTGGCTACTCCTAATCCACAATGATCCTTCCTGCAGGTTCGGGCAGGACATTTCCTATAATAGCCGCTTCATTGATCCCGTTTTTTTGCAATTCAGCGAGCAGATCATCGGCACTTTTTTTATCCACACAAATCAGCAATCCGCCTGATGTCTGGGGGTCAAATAGAATATCCTGAAGGAGTCGTCCCACAGTGGGATCAAAATTCACCATGCATTCGCGGAACTCGCGGTTATTGTAAGCCCCGGCAGGTACAAGACCCATACCGGCATAATCAAGGGTTTGGGGTAGAATGGGTATCTTGTCGCCCATGAGTCTTATCCCGAATGGCGAATCTATAATCATCTCCGCAATATGACCCAAGAGACCAAAACCCGTAATATCAGTGCAGGCATGGACCGGGTAGTTATTCATAATCGCTGCCGCGTCCCTGTTAAGAGTTGCCATGAGCCGGGTGACGGTTTCGATGATCTCGGCAGAGGCGAGGCCACCTTTGATGGCTGTGTTAATGATGCCCGTACCAAGCGGTTTTGTTAGTATCAGTTGATCGTTTTGTTTAAGATTCTTCTTTGTGAGTATGCGATCCGGATGAACGAACCCGGTGACGGATAAGCCGTATTTCAGTTCTTTGTCCTCCACACTGTGCCCTCCGACGAGGACAACATCAGCCTCTTTCATTTTATCCAACCCACCCTGGATAATCTGACGGAGTATGGAAATGTCCATATCCTTTATCGGAAAGGCCACCAGGTTCATGGCTGTTTTAGGAACCCCTCCCATGGCATAGACATCACTTAAGGCATTGGCCGCTGCAATCTGGCCAAACCAGTATGGGTCATCCACAATAGGAGTAAAAAAATCCACGGTCTGGATAATGGCGATATCATCCGTGACTTTGTAAACCCCGGCGTCATCAGCATGATCCAAACCAACAAGCACGTTGGGATCAGTGGGAAATTCAAGCCCACAAAGTACCTTGTCCAGGTCCCCTGGAGGTAGTTTTGACGCTCACCCAGAACCTGTTACTGTTTCAGTAAGTCGAATGTCTATTTGATCTGTCATGGTTTTTCCTCTGATATTTCATCGATATGTTAGCAAATCGTATCTTCATGCACAGAGAAAACCCTCAAAAACTCTGTGATCTCCGGATACCCTGACCTATTGACACATCACAGCAAATTCATATATGGAGTTTATCCCCATCGGTCAGTTTGAAAGGCTCGTAATCGGAAGACAGGTAAGCCCTTTCGTCTCTTCCAAGCCTGTGGCCGTATAGCATGGACCGATCCGCAAAATTGAGAATCATTGTCATCAACTCACGTCCACGCAAGAGCCCGAGACAGCCTGCCGCTACACTGACCTCGTCAAAGGCGTCAACATTATCGCGTCTGACGGTTGGGCCTGCAAGGACAAGAGGCACAGGCTCGCCCGAGTGAATCAGGGTAGAGGCACTCGGGGTGGAGTGATCTGCCGTGACCGCAACCAACAGGTCATCCCTGGTTTCCACTGCTTTGACCAGATCCACCAGACCGCGATCCAGGGAGGCTATGGCGGCTTCCTTCTGTTTGGGACCGCCTGTATGTGCGGCCTCATCCGGCACCTTTGTATGGACGTGGATAAAATCGTGGGAATGGTCATCAAGGGCTACTTTTATACGTTCCCTTAAGTCTTCATCAGGTTTATCACTATCTTTTACTCGAAAGGGCGTGAGACCCAGCTCATGAGCAAGCCCCGTGTAAACGGATCCCGACGCAATAAGCATGCCTTCAAGTCCCCAACGCTCATTAAAAGGTTCCTGCACAATCCGGCGGCCGCAGCGCTGCGTGGCAAGGAAGTTGGCCTGCGGGAGATTTCCTTCGCCGCGCCTGCGGTTGTGTTCGTGATCGGTCAGAACCCTGTGGCAGTATGATAAATATTCATTTAAGGCACTGGCTGTCCTTTCCGCTTTCTCAGTCTTGGGATTTTTTGCAAGGGGCTGAATGCAGGCCATTGCCCGGCCGGGAACCATGGGATCGGAATCAGATACATAGGGTGAAACCTGTCCGCTTAAAACCAGGATAGCATCGTTGCGCCGGGTCTGATGAAGCCTGAACTTAATACCTTCCGCTTCGTAAAAGGAGATGGAGTGGAACAACAGTCCGATTTCCTCCGCGCTGCCTTCAATATCATCCCGCCCGTGTACGAGAATTGGCACGCCGTCCTGCCACCTGACACCCGAAAGGTGAGCGAGGCACAGAATATCGTTGTCATCAAACTCAATGCCCTCTCCCACGGCCTCCAGGAGTCCCCGGCCGGGAAAGGTATCCATTTCATAGCCAAAGAGCAGGTGATGGGCCGTTTCGCTGGGCAGGCACCGGCCGGGCCATGAGGCATGAAAAAGCCCGTTGCTTCCCAGGCAGGCCAGATGGTCCAGGTTGGGAGTTGCGGCCGCTTGCAGAGGGGTGCGGTGATTTAGTATCTTGTAAGACCGATCCCCGAGGCCATCTAAAAGAATAAGGATGGTTTTCATATAAAGTCCTGTTATTACCTCTGCAAAATATATGGGGAAGGTGGGGGCGCCAACATCGCTCTTAAATCATCCGATTCCCCATAACAATTCGGTGTGGTTAGATATTCGTCGATAATCTTTTTTGTTTGCAGCAGTCCATCGACTTCCTTTATCTTAATGACCCACCATTTGCAACCAGTCTCTTGCAGGAGAGCAAGGCGGCCGTCAACATCCTTTAGCCTCTCAGGCGGCATATGTCCAAGACCGGAGATCTCAGTGTGGTAGAATATTTAGCAATTGCTCAGGTAAAGCCGAAAAATTTATACATGGATGGAATTCTTATAAAGATTGTTTTAATGATTGGGCGAATGATAGAAAGGGTATGCCGATTTGTCAACATGGAACTTCCGATATTCAAAAAGGTTTTTATAGGCAAAATCGATTGAGCATCAGGGGTATGTTACTTCTTATGAGCGCAAGGTAGCTGTCAAACGCATGGGGTTTGTGATGAGGTCAAGCCCAGACAATATGTCGGTTACCACAACGTCCGCAGACAAAACAGCAGGGGCAGCCGCGCCTTCATCCTGTACGACCGCTATGCCAAGCGCCGTCTTTTTGAGCATCATTACGTCGTTGCGACCGTTTCCGATGCATACTGCCCTGTCAGCGCCCAGCCTGTCTACATATTCCATTTTGCTTTTATCCTGGGCCTCAACCGGTAAGACATGTATCTTGCATGGAATATCTGAGAGCTTTTTCTCGACCCCTCCAAATGTATCTGCTGTCAGGACGTGGATTTCGACGTGCCGCGCAAGGGCTATTAAACGTTTTTTCACCCCATGAACAGGTTGGCCGTCAACAGCTATCGTGCCGTTGTAATCCAAAATCAGGTGCTCAAGCCGCAATCTGCCAAAACCTGGTATATCTGTTTCGATCATGATGAGCGCACCTCAAAATATTTTGCTCAGCAGGCCAGGTTGAACCTGACATGCGGGATTACCTTTATTGTTGGACAATCCTTGAAACATCACCCTCAAGCGCCTTAACAATATCTCCCGGGTCTATATTATCAACACGACACCTCTTTGACCCGCCAGATCTTTGCAAGTTGTTTTAAGGATAGTTGTTTATTGCCCGGCTGCGGCCTCCAGGTCGGCCAAAAGGCCTTCAAGGTCCAAACCATATTTTGTTGCGACATCTTGTATAGGTTCAAAAAGAGCCTCACAGCAGATACATGCACCTGCCTGTTTATCGTATTGCTTGAAAACAGGCTCGGTTTGTCTGTGTTTAGAAACTACATCCAGAACGGTCATCCCGGCATGGATGGACTTTGTTTTTTCAGACACAGATTTGCTCACGAATGCCCTCGTTTTTATAGAGAATGTCTTCCAGTGCCCGGGGAATACGCTGAATGATCTCCATCACCTGTGTGGCTGGTGTGGGCCGGGCATGGTGACCTGCTAAACGATTTACCCTTGCTGCAATAACAGAAGCCTCATTAATCTCAATACCTGCCGCGATCAGGGCCGCGACAATGCCGGTCAGCGTATCACCTGTGCCCCCCATGGCCTCCATGGCCTCCTCGACAGGGCTGTCTACAGTCGCCTGGATCCCTTTCTGATCGGCCACATAATCCTGCCTTCCCTTTACAAGGAGATGCTGCGAGGCATTTTTATATTTATATGCACGGTCAATCAGTTCTGGCACCTTGTTTTCCTCTTGCAGGATAAATCCCCGTGTATAAAAGGGGTGCGGGGCCTTTTCATCCGCTAAAAAGGCCAGCTCCCCGACATCAGGAGTGAAGAGATCATACGCCTGGGCCTGCCCGCTCATCTTTGCCACATACATGTATCCGGCATCCGCGATCAAGGTGGGTCGTTGCGCTAACCCTTGCACTGCGAGAAGTATTCGGTCATGCCAGTCAATGTCCGGCTGGAGATAATGAAATGTAATTGTGCTGAAATCGGATTTATCAAGATGCTGGGTGAGATACTCGTAAAGCCGCCGGCTGCCATCTCCCAGGCCGACATCCCCAACCAGATATCCAAATGGTGCGGGCCGGCCCATGACTTCAGCGGTCTTGATGGCCGCGGCAAGAAGGGCAGGCGTCCCGCGGTTTACAGGAAATTTTTCCCCATGTATACAAATTTTCCCCCCTTCCAGCGTAACCTTATCAGACACCAATGGAAAATTTTGATCCGGAACTGTCCCAACTACAGCGAGCATCGGCGTGTTACCTCCTCGTAGGCCAATTGCAATGCATATCCACAGAGAGTGTGACCAATCTCCCGGGGGCTCGGCGCTTCTGTCAATGACTTACCCACCATCTCCAGGGCCAGATAGGGTACATCAGGACAACCACCCCCTGAGACGTTCACGATGGTCATGGTTTCCCTGTCAACGGTCAACTTCATGTTGGCCGCACGGACCATCAGATATTCCTCAAAGTCCTTGATCTGGAAGAGATCCACAGGGTGCAGCAGGGGACTGCCGACCGGGACCACATCTATAGGCGGAACCCCTGCATCCTGGAGTGTCCTGAGAATATCCAGTTCTTCTATAAGGGGAAATTCAATAACCAAATCACAGCCCGACCTGATCTCAGGCGGCGGGCCCATGACCCGGATCTTCCATCCCGCATCTTTGAGCAGGCTCTCGCCACGAATAACCTCGCTCGTGTTTTCAAATACCAGTATCCCACGCTCCCAGTCCTGTCTCTTTGAAGGGTCTTCTGATTTCTTCCGTTTGAAGAACTTATAGAAAGACAACGTTACTCCTTCACAAAGGCAATCCGGTATCCCTCACCCTCTTCTTGAACACCCTTCACCTGCCATCCCTGGCTTGTGGCTGCACGAGTCACGTTCTCTTTTGAGGTATCCGTATCGACCAAAACCACAAACTCCCCATTGTCGGTTTTCTTGATCTCGTCCATGGTCATCAGAACGGGTTGGGGACACGAAAACCCTCTTGCATCAACTGTTGTACTCATTTTGTTTACTCCTTTGTTTTCTGACGGGATTAACAGGATTGACATGATTTTTGATTAACCCTGTTAAATAGGGTTCCCTCCGGGAAATTTAACGGGGTAAACTGGATTTACATCATGTTTACCTGTTATCCTGTCAAATATTTTGGTTCCGATGAAGGATTATCTCATTAGGCGATCTTTTTTCTCATGGTGAAGCCTATAAACAAACAGACTGCCAGTCCAATAATCACTGTCGCAATGCCATGTGGCCCCACTCCTTTTGGCGAGCTGGCCAGGCCGAAGTTATGCGCGAATCCGGCCCCGACTATCATCCCCCACACAAAGATCGCGGAATCACCATCCCCTTCACCGGCCAGGAAGAGCTGGCGTCCCGGACATCCGCCGGCCAGGGCAAAGGCCAGGCCTGCCAGGACCATACCGGCAAAGTTCCAGATGTGCATGGTATGGGCCACCGGTTGTTTGACAAAGCCCGGGTGAAACTGGCCCACGATCAGATTGGTGATAAAGGCAAAGACCAGAACAGCAAGGAGTCCTGAAAACAGATGGGCCTGTTTAAAAAGGA
>JAYEIR010000164.1:0-13246 GCA_034660135.1 Thermodesulfobacteriota bacterium | reverse complement strand
AATATTTTATCCACGACAAATGTTACGGTTTTTTGTAATGGCTGACACGAATAAGACAGGTGATGGCCTGTATAATAGCAGGATTGTAAAAAATTACTTAGAGTATGTCAAAAAGTACCATGCTGACATAGATATTAATCATATTCTAAGTTATTCCGGGATTACCCCCTATGAAGCAGAGGACCAGGGACACTGGTTCACTCAGACACAGGTGGATCGTTTTCACCAAATCCTGGAACAAAAGACAGGTGATCTTGCTATTTCCCGCAAAGTTGGACGCTACGCAGCTTCCTCTGAGTCGCTGGGTCCCGGTAAACAATATACACTTGGGTTAATGAACCCAACATCCACTTATCTCTTGATGAACAAGCTTTACGCCATCATGAGTTTAGCGGTCACTATTAATGTAAAGAAATTGGGGCGAAATAGTGTTGAAATCCTCTCCACCCCCAGGCCTGGGGTGAAGGAAAAGCCGCACCAGTGTGAGAACAGGATAGGCACCTTTGAAGCTGTGGCAACGTTTTTCACTAAAAAGTTTGCCAGGGTCGAACAACCCTCATGTATTCATAGAGGTGATGACTGCTGTCGTTACATCGTAACCTGGGAAAACACTCCATCCCTCATATGGAGAAGATTGGGTAAGTTGGCTTTGCTGTTCAGCATTCCGGCATGTGTGGCCCTGTTTTTTGTCCTGCCGACCATGTCCTGGCTTGTTTCTTTATCAGGATGTTGTCTTATCACAGCAATAATCTTTCTGAAATCCTGGCATCTCGCAATAAAGGAGCTGACCGAGACCATTGAGACCCAGGGCGATGCAGCCAAGGATCTTCTGGATGAGATGAATATCCGTTACAATAATGCCATGCTTATCAAGGAGATCGGCCAGGCGACCAGCACGATCCTGGATGTTAATGAACTCATGAAAGCGGTCGTTAGTATTATGGAAAAACGCCTGGATTTTGACCGCGGGTTGGTAATGCTTGCCAACGAAGAAAAATCCAGGCTTATTTACACGGCCGGGTATGGGTATTCAACAGATCAAGAAAGGATGCTGGAGAGAACCAAGTTCCATCTTGACAAGCCTGAATCAAAAGGCTTGTTTGTACGGACCTTCAAAGACCAAAAGCCTGTCCTGATAGATGATATTTCCAAAATCAAAGAAAGCCTGTCAGAAAGAAGCCGGGAATTTGCCGGATTTATGGGCGTTAAATCACTTGTTTGTGTCCCTATTGTATATGAGAATCAATCTCTCGGCATATTGTCCGGTGATAATATCAGTTCGAAAAGACAGCTTACCCAGAGTGACATGAGCCTTTTGATGGGTGTTGCCTCGCAAACTGCGGTCAGTATTGTGAATGCCATATCGTTTCAGAGGCTTCAGGATAGTGAGGAGAAATACAGAGACGTCCTTGAAAGCGTTGAAGAGGGTCTTTTTGAGACTGATCTTGCCGGGAACCTGCAGTTTTTCAATGACTCTTTCAGCACAATATATGGGCACTCACGTGACGAATTGATGGGCATGAAGGGTCAGGACTTACACACCTCTGAAACCAAGGGCAGGGTTTATGAAACCTTTAAGAGACTTTACTTGAACGGTAAACTGTCAAAGCCGGCAGAGTCCGAGATTGTCAGAAAAGACAACGAAATTAGAACCATTGAAATGTCTGTTGGTCTGATATGCGACGGGTCAACAGGGAAAAGGACCGGGTTCCGCGGAGTTATCCGTGATATTACCGAGAAGAAGAGGGCAGAGGCATTGCGCCATGCCAAGATTGCTGCTGAGACCGCCAGTATGGCAAAGAGCAAGTTCCTGGCGACCGTGAGCCATGAGGTGCGGACACCGCTGAATGGTATCATCGGCATGACGGAATTGGCATTAGACTCCGGCCTTGATGATGATCAAAGGAATATAGTCAATGTGATCAGGGCGGAATCAGACTCCCTGCTAAGGATTCTTAACGATATCCTTGACTTTTCCAAGATAGACGCAGGAATGATTGAACTGGACGATACCCGGTTTGACCTGAGAATCATGATCGATGATCTATGCAGTATCGTGGCCCAAAGGGCGCAAAGCAAGGGGCTTGAGTTTTTCTCCTACCTGTCTCCTGATATGCCATCTCAATTGATTGGCGATCCGGGTCGGCTCAGGCAGATACTGATCAATCTGGCGGATAATGCGATAAAGTTCACCTCTGAGGGCGAAATATATTTCAAGGGCGAGGTATTCGAAGATCTCGGAGACAAACTTAAGATCCATTTCAGCGTAAAAGATTCGGGCATTGGAATACCAAAAGGTAAGCAGGCGGAAATTTTCCAGAGCTTTACCCAGGCCGACGGATCAATTACAAGGAAATATGGCGGGACAGGGTTGGGGACCACTATATCAAAAGAGCTGGCCGAATTGATGGGTGGAGAGATTGGTGTAGATAGCAAAGAAGGCAAGGGGAGCACATTCTGGTTTACCGTGGTCCTTTCAAAGCAAAAAGAGCAGCAACCCGTGCAATCAGGACAATATATCGATCTGAGCGGTTTAAAGGTCTTGATCGTTGATAATAATCGGAGGAGCCGGTTTATCCTGATGGAATATCTACGGTCCTGGGGATGTTTACCTGTGGAAGCCCTCAGTGCAGAAGAGGCCCTATCTATCTTAAGTGAATCTGTTGAATCAAAGGATCCTTTTGGTCTGATTTTGGCTGAGATTAGTATGCCTGAGATGGGCGGTCTTGATCTGGCAATGGAAATTAAGGATATAGAGGACTTTAGGCGGATCCCTGTTATCGCTATTGCCTCAATTGGAAGAAGAGGTGACAGCAAGAGATGCAAAGACACAGGTATTCACGGGTATTTGACCAAACCGATCAAATGGGGTGAATTACATAAAGCGGTCTTGTCGGTTTTACAGGTTTCCACGGAGGAAGATACAGAGGCAGCCCAAAAACTCGTTACAAGGTATACCATAGCCGAGGAATATAAGGCACGGATCCTTTTGGCTGATGACTATCCTACCAATCAACAGGTGGTCATGAGGCATCTGTGCGGAGCAGGGTATGAGGTTGATCTGGTGGACAATGGTCAGCAGGCAGTAGATGCTTTTACAAGGAAACCATACGATCTTATCTTGATGGATTTAGAGATGCCCGTGATGGATGGTTATGAGGCGGCAAGACTAATTCGTGAACTGGAACTGAGATCCGAAATTTCCGGCCCTGATATTGCGTACAATGAGACCGGTAAGTCCCTTTCAAATCCCTCAGGAGCAGGCCAGGATCCGGAATCCGGAAACCGCCATGTCCCCATCATCGCCATGACAGCACATACAACAAAAGAATACACAACGAGATGTCTGGACATGGGAATGGATGATTATGTTATTAAGCCTTTGACAAAGAAAGAGCTGCTGACCATAGTGGATAAATGGATCAACTCTGTTGACCGTCCCGGTCCTGGAACTCCAGACCCGCAACCTGCAATAACAACACATCAGGGGGCAGTGGTAGGGGATCAGGGATCAGTAGGTGATGTCCCGATAAATTTTGAAAGGGCCATACGGGAATTTGACGGAGATAAGGAATTCTTGATGGAGGTCCTGAGCGGCTTTTTGGAGAATGTGACGGCTCAGATTGAAATCATTCGCGATGCCATATCAGCCGGGAATGCGGAGGTCGTCCGAAAAGAGGCGCATTCCATTAAGGGGGGGGGCTCGAATTTGACTGCTAATGCCCTTTCGAGGATTGCACTTGAACTGGAAAACATTGGGAAGTCCGGACAGTTAGAAAGAGGCCTCGAGGTCCTCAAAAGACTCGAGAAAGAAACCAACCAATTGGAGGCCTATTCAAGGGACAGATGAGAAAGCCGATAAAAACCAGCAAGGATAGAGATCCCATGAAGGTCCTGGTAGTGGATGACGAACTTGTCAGTCGAAAGAAGATGGACAGGCTTGTCCGAAGCCTGGGTTATGAAACAGTGGTAGCCGAAGATGGTGCAGAGGCCTGGGAACTCTGGAAAAAGGAGAGGACCAGGATGGTAATCACGGACTGGATTATGCCCGGCATGGATGGTCTGGAGCTTTGCAGGAAAATAAAAGAAGTCGAGATGAGCCAGTATATCTATATTATAATGGTAACCTCAAAAGAGAATGTCGAGGATATTGTTGCAGGCATGGATGCCGGCGCGGATGATTATATTTCAAAACCCTTTGTAAAAGAGGAACTGGCGGTAAGGATCAGGGCGGGAGAAAAAATATTAGGCTTTGAAAGCAGGGACATAGTCATATTTGCCATGGCCAAGCTGGCTGAAGCGCGTGACGCTGAAACAGGTAATCACCTGGAACGACTGCGATTTTATTCAAAAATACTGGCTGAAACCCTGGCGGAATCAGATAACCCGCCTGAGGAAATAGACAAGTTATTCATAGATAATATCTTCCTGACCAGCCCACTTCATGATGTCGGGAAAATAGGTATACCCGATTACATATTGCTTAAACCGGGCCGTCTTGATGACAAAGAATTTGAAATCATGAAAGGTCATAGCCTTATAGGATTTGAGACCCTTAATGAGGCCCTGGTAAGATATCCGCGTGCGGACTATTTGCGAATGAGTGCCGAGATTGCCCGTTCACACCATGAAAAATTCGATGGTACGGGATATCCTGATGGGCTTAAAGGAAAAGAAATTCCCCTTTCTGCGCGCATAGTGGCATTAGCTGATGTTTATGATGCCCTGATAAGCAAGAGAGTGTATAAAAATGCATATCCCCATGATTTAGTTAAGGACATAATTATCAAGGATACCGGTACACATTTTGATCCTATGGTGGTGGATGCCTTCCTGGCATGTGAGGACATGTTTATAGAAATCTTCAGGCAATTTACAGACGATCTGATTGATTGATCTGTGGCATGCCGGAAAGATGAATCCTTTCTTCATAGAAGTCCATGTCTACTATCCTGCCCATGTGTACTATCAAATGCTTAAAGGTCAAAATCGGAACTGACGGATTTGGTTTAGTGGTCGTTATAATGATATTGATATATTCTCCTTTTTCTGTCATATAAGCCCTATCTTGTGCCTGAACGAAAACCCTGTTCAGGCACGATTTTAGATTTTAGATTATTGGAATCAATCCTAACTCAGTAAAACTTCATGATTGATGTTGTGTTCGTTTTCATTTTAAGGTTTTCGTTCAGAGACTATCTAACAGAAGAACCAAAAAAGGGGTAATATGGTTAAAAAAGAACTCCATTTTGAACAGGGACCTATCAGGCCACCGAACGAGGCCCAAAGTCTTCTTTTGCGGTTTACCAGGAATTGCCCCTGGAACCAGTGCCTTTTTTGTCCTGTCTACAAGAATACAAAATTCTCATTAAGGACGGTTGAGGAGATCAAGGAGGATATCCAGACCGCCCGGGATATGGCAGACGATATTAAGGCACTTTCATGTAAGCTTGGTCACACCGGACAAATTAATGAGCAGGTGATCAGACACATTCTCGGTCGTTCCGATTATGCTGACAGTTATCGCAGTGTTGCGGCCTGGCTTTATTATGGTACAGGTGCATGTTTTCTCCAGGATGCAGACAACCTGGTTATGAAGACCAAAGATCTGGTTGATGCCTTGAAGTTTCTCAAAAAGAAATTCCCCGACGTCAAACGGATAACCACATATTCCAGGTCCCGCACTATTGTGCGAAAATCAGTGGATTCGCTCATAAAACTCCGGGATGCCGGTCTGGACAGGATCCATGTCGGCTTGGAAAGCGGTTATGATCCTGTTCTCAAATTCATAAAAAAGGGCGTCACCGGTGCCCAGCATATCGAGGCAGGCAGGAAGGTGATGGAAGCCGGCATAGAATTGTCAGAATATGTGATACCTGGGTTGGGTGGACAGGCTATGTGGCATGAGCACGCGCTTGAAACTGCGAGAGTGCTGAATCAGATCAACCCGCATTTTATTCGTCTGCGAAGCCTCAGGGTGCCTGATCGCGTACCCCTTCATCAAAAACTTAAGGATGGCAGCTTTGTCATGCAAACAGATGACATGGTGGCAGAGGAAATCAAGCTTTTTATCGATACCCTGGATGGCATTACCAGTATGGTTGCGAGCGATCATATTATGAACCTTCTCGAAGAGGTCTCAGGAAAGCTGCCCGAGGGCAAGGAAGCGATGCTGGGTGTGGTCACTAAATACCTGGAACTGCCCGACTCCGAGAGGCTTATTTTCAGGGTCGGTCGTCGGGGCGGGGCATACAGGTCCACTAATGACCTCGGACATGACCCTGTGACCTACAAAAAGATAGAGGACCTTATTCAGGATATAACCGCAAGAGAGGGTCTAAAAGGCGTTGAAATATTTATAGCAAAAATGGTTGACCAGTATGTGTAGGTTGAGGTTCCATTTCTGGATGAACACTAAGGGTCTGAAAATGAAGAACTTGTGAGAAGTGTAAACCATGTCTTATTATCCAATTCTATTGAAGCTTGACGGAAAGACTGTTCTGGTAGTGGGCGGTGGAAGAGTAGCGGAGAGGAAGGTAGAGGTCTTGCTGCAATATGGTGCTTCGATACATATAGTCAGCAAGAACTTAACCTTTAGACTTAAAGAGCTGCTTGAACTTGACAGGCTCCAACACCATGCGGAGGCGTTCACAGAAAAACACCTCGACAATGCATTTCTTGTCGTTGCAGCCACAGATGATAAACAATTAAACCACAGGATCAGTGAAAGTGCACGGAAGAGAGGCCTGCTGATAAATGCAGTGGACCAGCCCGCTGATTGCAATTTCTTTGTGCCATCAATTGTCAGGAGGGGCGATCTCCTAATTGCCATTTCCACTTCGGGGAAAAGCCCGGCCCTGGCGAAAAAGATCAGGAAGGAATTGGAAGAGCAGTATGGAAGCGAATATAAGACATTTTTGAATCTTATGGGGGTTATACGCAAGGAAATTCTTTCAAAGGGCCTTTCTCAAGAAGAAAACAGCCGGATCTTCCATGAAATTGTGGATTCAGATATACTTGAGGCCCTGGCCCTTAATGATCTCGCAAAGGTGAAATATGTTTTAGGGCAGATCCTTCCTCGAGACATGAACATAAATGACATCCTGCAGAGATCGTCAAATAATTGAGTCGTTGAGTTTAAGAATAGCCATTTCTGGATAGACACTACTTAGCGAGGTCTGAACATGATGGTTTTTTTCTGGTTTAACCTGGCGCTTTTTTTTGAGTTGCTCGCTACAGGCGGATTCATTGTCTTTCTGATCAGACAGAACAAAGTAGTATTCAGGTGCTCTTACTGGATTCTGCTCTGTGGATTTGTCTGTCATACTGTTTTTTTGGCCTGCAGGTACTATTCTCTCGGAGCCGCACCGGTTCTTAATCTCAAGGCCGCACTTTCTTTTTTCTCGTGGAGCATGATCTGTGTCTACCTGATTTTTCAGTTAAAATTCAGGCTCAGGGTGCTGGGCTCATTTGTCACACCTTTTGCGACATTTCTCATGATAGTTTCATCAGCCATGCCCTGGGTTGAAGGTCCTGTAAAGTCGGTGTTCAAGAGCCTGTGGCTGACCGTTCATGTGGGGACTATGTTCATTGGTAACGGCCTGTTTGCCATAGCGTTTGTGGTCGCCATTATGTATCTGGTCCAGGAAAATCATATCAAGCGAAAGAGGTTTGGAGCACTCTATAGCAGGCTACCTTCTCTTGCCATGCTGGATGGCATCAATTATTACTCCCTGATTTATGGTTTTTGTTTCTTGACTGTGGGGATGATTACCGGCTCTGTGTATGCTCAAAGAGCCTTGGGTGCTTACTGGCAATGGGATCCTAAAGAGGTATGGTCTCTGATCACCTGGCTCTTCTATGCCGTTCTTCTGCATGAAAGAATTGCTGTTGGCTGGCGAGGAAAAAGAGCTGCTGTCATGTCCATTGTCTGTTTCTTGATTTTGATTATTACATTTTTGGGTGTCAGCCTTTGCTTGAGCGGTTACCATAGCTTTGAGAGTCTGGGAGTGGCCCGGTGAGCAAGATCATTAACATAGGCATGAATCATGAGACAGCGCCTGTAGATCTCAGGGAATGTCTTGCCGCAGAACCGGACAATACAATCAAGGTCCTCACTTCCATAAGGGATAATGAATATATTAAAGAGGGACTTTTTGTATCGACTTGCAACCGGGTGGAGGTTTTGTTTATCACAGAAGCCCCTGAACAGGCGAAGGCGTCTGTGATTTCTTTGATGGCCAGGCTTGGGGATATTGCGGAGCAAGGCCTTTGTTCAAGCATTTATGTGCTGGAAGATATGGATGCTGTTATGCACACCTTCAGGGTTGCCTCGAGTCTTGACTCTATGGTAACTGGAGAGCCTCAGGTACTTGGGCAGATAAAAGAGGCCTATGCCCAGGCAGCAAGCCAGAAGACATCGGGCGTAATCCTTAACCGTCTTATGCACCGGGCTTTTCACGTGGCCAAAAGGGTGAGGACAGAGACCGGTATATGTGAAGCTGCAATTTCCGTAAGCTATGCGGCCGTTGAGCTGGCAAAAAAGATATTTAGTGCCTTAGACGGAAAGAAGGTGCTGCTGATAGGCGCTGGAGAGATGGCTGAGCTGACGGCCAAACACCTGATGGCTCAGGGAGTAAGCTCAATGTTCGTGGCTAACAGGACCTTTGATCGAGCAATTGAGGTGGCGGATTTATTTGGGGCTCAACCGGTTTTGTTCGAGGAAATCAGCGATCAGCTCTCGGGTGTGGATATTGTTATGACTTCAACTGCATCAGAAGGATATGTGATCAGTTACGACATGGTAAAAAACTGTCTCAAACGGAGACGGAACCGCCCTGTTTTTTTTATCGATATAGCAGTTCCAAGAGATGTCCAACCCGAGGTCAATAGCCTTGATAATGTATATCTTTATAACATCGATGACCTGAGGGGAGTAATCAAGTTAAATATGGCACAAAGGCAGCGGGCTGCCATTGAGGCGGAACGTATTGTCAAGGAAGAGGTGATCAAGTTTGAGAAATGGCTTGCTACCCTTGCAGTAGTGCCTACAATTGTTTCTCTGAGGGATAAGGCTGAATCCATTATTGAGACAGAAATGAAGAAAAGCAATTTTGACCTGGAAGAGCTTACAGGTGCGCAGAAAAAGGCTGTAATGACCTTGACTCATTCTGTTGCAGAGAAAATAATAAATGATCCCATACTTTTTTTAAAGACAAAGGCTGGTGCCTCAACCTTGAATAGTTTCCTTGATGTGACAAGGAAGTTGTTTAATCTGGATTAGGAACGGAGACAATGCAGAAGCGTCCAGGAAAAAACCTCAGGCTCAACCGGATACTGTCCATGGCCGGGCTGACTTCAAGACGTAAGGCCGACGAGTGGATTAAATCAGGACGCGTAGCGGTTAACGACTGCCTGGTCACAGAACCGGGAACCCGGGCCTTTTGGGGGTCTGACCTCATAAGGGTGGATGGCAATGAAATCCCATATTTGTCGGACAGGGTTTATCTGCTTCTCAACAAACCTTTTGGCTATATTTGCTCGCTTAAAGATCCGGAAGGAAGGCCGCTTGTGACCGATCTGTTGAAAGATATCCGGCAAAGGGTTTATCCTGTGGGGCGTCTCGATTTTGATACTCTCGGATTTTTGTTGTTCACCAATGATGGTGAATGGGCCCACCACCTTACTCATCCTCGCTATCAGGTTCCCCGTACCTACAAAGTAACCGTTGCCGGAAAAATCGACGATGGAGCCATGAATGCCCTCAGGGAAGGAGTTCGACTCGAAGACGGCAGCGTGTGTTCGTCAAAGGTCAACCTGATTTCCCGCAACGAGAGACAGAGCCTGATCAGAATGACAATTACCCAGGGAAAATACCGGCAGGTGAGACGGATGTTTGATGCTGCCGGATACAAAGTGGTCCATCTGGTACGGACCGGTTTTGGTAGTCTGACCATAGGTAATCTGAGGCTTGGTGAATACCGCTATCTTCAAACAGAAGAGGTTGAGTCAATGAAGAAATTGGTGGGCATGGCCTGAGACCTTTGATTTTTTTTGTTTACAATGCCATATCCATTATAGTAACTTTCAGGCCTCGTTGTTCTGAACTTTAATGTTTACGGGGCGGTTAACTCAGCGGGAGAGTGCCATCCTCACACGGTGGAAGTCGTGGGTTCAAATCCCACACCGCCCACTTCCAAAATCAAGGAGCTACAATTTCTTTTGTAGCTCCTTGATTTGTTTTGGTCCCCATCAAGCCCCGACTTTAAAACGGGCGACCTCGTTTTGCAGACCCAAAGCAGCTTCATTCAGGTGCTCGGCAGCAAGTTTGAATTCCCGGAGGGAGTCCGTTGTATCCTGGGTAGCCATGCTTAAATGCTCCATGGTTTCACTGATCTGACCGGCACTCCCGGATTGAGTTTCCATGCCCTCATTAACAGCCTTAAAACGCGGCGTCAGGGTCCGCACCCTGTTCATGATAGCGTCGAGCTGTTTCCCTACCAGGTTTATCTCTTCCACTCCTGACTGCACCTCGTGTGAAAATCTCTCCATTTCCGTAGCTCCGGCAGACACCGATGCCTGCATCCTGTCCACCATATCCTCGATATCTAAGACGGCCACAGAGGTCTGATCCGCTAATCTCCTGATCTCTGTTGCCACAACGGAAAACCCGAGTCCGTACTCGCCGGCCTTCTCAGCCTCAATGGCCGCATTCAGTGATAGCAAGTTGGTCTGATCCGCTACCTTGGTGATGGTTAAGACAATTGAGCCAATGCTCAAGGCATTTTCATTGATATCCGCAAGTTTTGTGGAAATGGACGATGTGCCTTCAAGTACACCCCCCATCAATGTCTCCATGGCCTTAACTCCTTCTTGTCCGGATTCGGCCAGAACGGCGGTCTCAGACGCAGCCTCTGTCACCTCATTCATAGTGGTTGCCAGGTTTCCTGCAGTGGTGGAAATTTGCTTCGAGGAAGCACTGACCTGGTTTGTGAATTCAACCTGACTGTTCATGGTGGTCTCAAGTTGTCTTGACGAGGCAGTTATTTGACTTGAGGAGGATGCCACCTGTTTGCCGGAGAGTTGGATCTGTCCAAGCAGGGCATTAAGACCGGCACTCATGCTCCTGAACGCCCCCAACAATCTCCCGGTCTCATCCTTGTCCGGACCTGCTGTGCCTTTGATGAGACTCAGGGATTCAGATGCACCAGTAAGATTCCCCTTGGCAATTTCTTGTGCAACGTCGCTAAGTTTGCTGATGGGATTACATATACGCCGTATTATCAATGCAACAATAAACAGGTACAGGATAATCTGGACCGAAATGACAACGAGGGATATGTACATATTGGCGCGGTTGAGTTTATTGATGTTTGCGTAAAGTTCTCTGTGGGGAGACAAGATGCCAAGCGCTGTCCCGGTTCGTGTAATTGTGTAAAAAAGGGAAAAAACTTCGCCTTGTAGATTCAGCAATTCCCTTGTAACATCTCCCGGTTGCATGCCTTCAACGGTTTGAATTTTTTTTCCCCAGCTCAGGTCGGTAATCTTATTCAGTACGCATGAAGGATCGGCAGGGAACGCGATCAAGAGGCCACTTGACATGTCAACTGCAAAGGGAAAGGAGTTAGGCGTAACAGTCATTTTGTCGACCATCTCCTTCAGATTTTCCAGACTGAAATCAACAGTTGAGATGCCGATTACTTTACCTTGCTTGTCATACATCAATGCATCCACAGTGATCATGAGAGCTTTGGTCGCTGCCTCGTCAAGGTACGGGTCTGTCCAATAGACCGCACGGGGTCTTTTTTGGGTACTCTCCCACTCCCTGGGAATGGCAAGCCGGTACCAATTCTGATTGTGATAATCATAGGCGGAGTTGCTGAGATCCCAGGTAAAAAGGACCTTGTCATTTTCCCTGTAAACATACGGACCATAGTATTGCTTTTTGTCGGAGAAAGCATATGGTTCGTACCACAGGCCACCGCCTATGGCTTCCGGAAGTTTCCTGAAATTATTTATTAGATATTGCTTTATCTCCCTGGTAATGTCCTGGCCTGTCTCTTTGTGAATGGCAAAAAAGGCCTCACCGGCTGTTGTCAGGTCAACGGCGTTTTTTTCCATAATGAACATAGCGGATTCGACCCTCTCGGCATTTTTTCCAATCAGGGCCTCGACATAATTTTCGGTCTCTGCACGCAAATTCCTGCCAATATCTCGTGCATTATAGATCAGCACAATACACCCTAAGAGCGAACAGAATGTAATTATGCCCACCAAAAAGAGGATATTCTGTTTTATTGTACCTTTCATGCCCATCCTCCGGACCTTTTAGACTATAGGTTTCAAGAAAATGTTTTTGGGGTTTCTGATGTGAAATCTCCGAAAAGCTTTTTCCTGTACGACTCCAGGAAACTGGAAACTTGATAGCAACCTGAATTGTCATTTCTTTCCAAAGTTTCGAGTTTCCAGTTTCAAGTATTGCACCTGGAAATACCTCTTGGGACCGAGAAAGTACTTCTATAAAGCATTAGTAGTCTCTGAACGAAAAGCTCGAAATGAAAACGAACGCAACATCAACATGAGGTTTTACTGAGTTGGGATTGATTCCATTAATCCAAAATCTAAAACCTAAAATCCAAAATCGTGCCTGAACAGGGTTTTCGTTCAGGCACTAAGTAATGGACTCCGTTTTGTGGTGTGAATAAGATATTGAAATCATAAAATAAACCAGTACAAAGTCCTGTAAGATGCATACCACAAATTCCAGAAAGTTCAAAGGGAAAATCGAAAATCATGTTAATAAGAGCAACAATATTTTCGAATCAAGGATCGACCGTGCTTTTTCCAGTCTTCAAAAACGAGATCCCGGTGCCTGTCTCGTATGCCGCTAATTATTGAGCTATTACGGCTAAAGGTTGTAACTTCTCAAAAAGTCCGGTGTTACTTGATCCGTAGCGGGTATGGGGCTCTCTTTTTTTATTTATGCCCCAACAGGCTGTTTTCTAACGGGCGCTTGCAAAACGGCTTACCTTATGAAGTCTTTTGGTTAACAGGATAAATGGGGTAGTAAGCCGTTTTGCTGCGGCCCTGCCCGCAATGCTTCGCAACGCGAGGCAGGCAGGCCTGCTGTAAACCATATTAAGGACATAGAAAAAAAGAGAGCCCCATACCCGCTTTTACCCGAAGTTATTTAGAACTTACTAAAGGTTAAAATTAGGATTGCCGGATAAGCTCTAAGTGAATTGCA
>JAYEIR010000163.1:0-2731 GCA_034660135.1 Thermodesulfobacteriota bacterium | reverse complement strand
TAAATAGAAATATAGCATCCCAGCGGCCCATGTCAATTAGATTTTTGGGTTTAAAGTGAGTGCAAGCAGCGGAATACCTACGGACTCTATGTCAAATCTTGAATAGTGAATAAGGAGCAGGGGGAGGAGTTGGTTTGGCAGAGTTTCAAGAATGTTATTAGGAAAGGGAAGGTCTCGCGCAGAGATGCCAAAGGCGCAGAGAATTATTTAGACAGGATTTATCCCAGTACCATCTTCCGGAGCTACGGGACAGGCAGGATTAACAAGATTTTTTGGTTTGCATTTTCAATCCGCAGATTACCCCGGTTAAATAAAAGCAAAGGCAGATTTAACAGGGCAGGCGCAGATTTTCGCAGATTAAAAAAAATGAAAGATAAAATACCAAATCGCCCGCCCGACTCAGCTGAGCCCGCCCGGCATTCGCCTGAGGCAAATCCAATGGCGGACGGGCGAGAGCGACCCGCCCGCCTCGCTCTGCGAAGCATTGCGGGCAGGTGGCGGGCAGGCTTCGCGAAAGGGAAAGACAAAAGACACAGGACAGATGACGGATGACGGAGCGAAAAAGATGAACATCGAGGTAAGCGAAGACTCCGACATCGAATGGGAAAAGACAAAGGACAGAACAAGCAGATGATCTGATGAGTGATAAACACACGGAAGTTATGTTCTTGTTGACAAATCATATCACCTGGTGGTACACTCAGCAACAATGAAAAGAGTTTTCAGAACCCGGACTTTCTCCCGCTGGATGCGAAAAACTGGTCTGACCGACGAAATGCTTTGCCAGGCGGTTTCTGAGATGATGCAAGGGCTTGTGGACGGCGATCTGGGCGGCAACTTGCTGAAGAAGCGAATTGGCCTGTCGGGCCGAGGAAAACGTGGCGGCGGTCGAACGATTGTTGCCACCAATCGTTGTGACCGCTGGTTTTTCTTGTACGGCTTTGAGAAGAACGAACGCGCCAATATCAGCAAGGACGAAATCAAGGCGCTTCGGGAGTTAGCCGGGCAATACCTGGCGTTTGACGTCAAACAGATTGAATTGGCCGTCCGCAGCGGGAAGTTTATGGAGGTCTATTATGACGACAATAAAGCGTAACAGCCGAATCTTGAAAGAAGTTCACGAAATGGCAAGTGACCTGCACGAGATTGGCTTGATCGACAAACGGCGGATGCGGGAATTTGACGCTCTGTGCAACTTGGATGTCGAGGAAATACCGCCCCAAAAGATCAAACAGTTGCGTAAGGAGGCACATATCAGTCAAGCCGTTTTTGCCGCCGTGCTGAACACCAGTTTGTCTACTATTCAAAAGTGGGAGATCGGCGACAAGAAACCCAGCGGCCCATCCCTGAAGCTGTTGAGCCTTATTGAACGTAAAGGTTTGGAAGCTGTGCTCTAAAATCCGACCCGAACCCCGGTGAAATGCGCCCCAGTACCATCCTCCAGAGGCGGAAAAATCTTCCGGAATAGGGGACGTAGTTACGAAAGTGCGTTACTTTGGTGCAAGAGGCGGGTTGGATAACGGAGGAGCGAGTGCCATTTCGAGTTTTACAATCTATGTTGTTTGTGATATTTTGATGGGAAAATTACACTTTGAGTATACGATGGACGGTAAGTGATCATTTTGGCAATGCGAGTTATCTGACCCAAGAACGGTGGGATCACATCGTTGGGCCGCATAATCACCCGGAAATGGAAAAACAAAAAATTTGCTATGATGAGATGAGCGATACCCTTTATGTATCGTTTGAACCTGGGACGAAAGCGACAGGAATTGAGCTGAATGAGCACATTTTATTACGGATAAACAAGAATAAGCGTAAAGCAGTTGGCGTAACCTTTTTTGAATATTCCCTATTGGCCCAAAAAACAGACCTTGGCCCACGTAGCTTCCCCCTGACAGGTCTGTCCGAGCTATCTGGTGATCTCAGGCAGATTGTCCTGAACATCCTACTAACCCCTCCAGTGAGTGAGATCCTTTCTGTCTCAGCCTTCACGCCTTCAGTTGTTGAGGCTGTAATGGGGGACGTAGCTATGAAACTGCGTTACTTTGATACAAGAGGCGGTCGGGATCTATGAGGATTGTGTTTACCGTCGGTTACGGCGATGGGGCATTCGGATTTGGATAGAGTGATTGAAACAATTTTGAATAGGCGCAAAGAGGCACAAGAATCGCAAAGATAAATTAGCCGCAGATGAACGCTAATGAACGCGGATTATATTGGCCGCAAAGAGGCTCTCCAGTACGATCTTCCGGACCTGCGGGGTAAACAAAATACGCAAGAGTATAAAAGAAAGAAATGACATTTTTTCCTTGTCATAACATTGTCCGTACACTATGCTTCTGACATGAATGAAAGGAGGTAATCATGACCAGTTTAATACAATCGAAATCAACACGAATTGATGTGCGTGCAAGCGTTGCGGTCAAACAATTGTTGCAGGAGGCCGCCCGTACCTGTCATAAAAATGTAAGCGAATTTTTGTTGGAAGCAGGTATAAATGCGGCCAACCATGCCTTGGCGAATCGACGCCATTTCGGACTGAACGATGCCCAATGGGAGTTGTTCCAGCAAGCTTTAGATCGCCCGGTACAATCTAAACCCCGCCTTAAGAAATTGTTGACCCGGCCCGGGGTTCTGGATTAATCGCTTTGGGCTATGACCCCATACATAAACTCAGTGCAGTAGATTCGGTTGAATTTTTCGACTGTAATCAGCCGGACTTAAATCA
>JAYEIR010000162.1:0-2804 GCA_034660135.1 Thermodesulfobacteriota bacterium | reverse complement strand
CGAGTGACAAAGCCATCCGCGATAGTGCTCTGGTTGAAGCCATATGGAGTTAATGAACGGAGAACTGAAACATGGCTTGGTTCGACCCAGACCTAATTGTTAAAAGTAATTTCTTACTTGGAAAATAGCAACTCATAATATTGCGTAATGCTTCAGCTTTGCTAAATTATTTTAGCATGTTATGCTTTTAGCTGCAAGCTGACAAAATTTCTTGACAAAGTATCAATTGATACTATAATAAATGGAAAGACCTTCCCATAAAGAATTATATGGCAAGCTGCGTGAAGCCAGAATGGCAGTAGCAAAGGAACTGGTTACCTTACTCAATCGGAACAGACCTTATTCCAGTTTTACAAGAGCTGCTTGATTACACTACACCAGGCCATTACGCCGGATCTCGGCCCCCACAGAAATCTTATGAACGTGAAATTGAAGGATTAGATCTGTTCCCTTTCGTAGCGGATTGCCGCCGGCTTAAATGCCGTGTCTATTACAAGTTTGCCATTGTCGAAGGAAGGCTTTGGCTTGTCTCACTACATCAAGACAGGCCGATTAAGGAGGAACCATGAGCGCCCTGAATTGCCCAAATGGGCATGGACCGATGGAACAAAAAAAAGTAACAAAGGGAACTACCTTCAGAGGGGTCGATATTAGTTATAAGACGGACGTATTTGTGTGCCCTGAATGCGGGCTTGAAGCAGGCACAATAGAGACTGCCGGTACAACTCAGAAGGGAATTGCCGATGCCTACCGCATTAAGGTTGGGCTTCTGACAGGAAACAAAATCAGGTCGCTACGCACATCGCGAGGACTCACCCAACAGCAACTTGCCGAATATATGAATATAGGTGTTGCCAGTATAAAGAGGTGGGAAACAGGGTTAATTCAGAGCAAGGCGATGGACCGGGCTTTAAGGGTCCATCTGCAGGGTTATAATGCGACAAATTCCTGTTCGGGAAATAGAGAGTTCTTGGTTTCCCGTATAAAACTTGTGATCAGAACATTTGAAAAGAAACTCCATAAGAAGTTATTGAAAAAAACCGATAAGCTCCTTTTTGCTGCAAAATACTTATGGTATGCGGATATGCTTGCCTTTAAGTTATTAGGTAAAAGTATGACAGGCGCAGCATATGCCGCCCTTCCATACGGCCCACAACTTAACAATTATGTCGATTTAATCGACGAAATTAAGAATTCCGATGAGAGTTCTGCTGATCCTCTGAGTAATGATGAAATAAGGATTATAGAAAAAATCACCAAGGCTTTTCCTGTAGAAAGGATGGTTTATGATGCAGCGCACCGGGAGGCCGTTTGGAAAAAGACACCAATCGGTGTAACCATTCCTTATTCATCATCTGATGAAATAACAGGGCTCTAAAAAAACATTGATTTACAAATTTTTTGTCCCTCGTGTGACCGGATCCGTCAAAACCGTGTGGTAGGCTAAGGGGAATAAAAATAAAACAACTCACGCAAATCTGTGTAATCTGCGTAATCTGTGGATCAAAAAGAAACGCCCCATAAAAGGGGCGTCGGCCCGACGATATTATCGCTGGGGAAGCTACATTTTGGTAAGCTCTATAAAATACCGTTTTTAAAGTCATACTACGATTGACAACACCCGGCGCGATTCAAGTAGTGCGAGGTGACCAAGGTCGCCCACTACTGGCTGGAAATAAACGCCATGACAAGACCGATGCAGGTGCGAGAGGATGAAGCACCGTACGGGGAAAAGGATCAGCAATGAAGAAATCGGCTCCCAACCGTTACAGCCTATTCATCAGCAGCGTTCAGAAGGAACTCGCGGCGGAACGGCGTGCGGTGAAGAATTTCATCACAAATGATCCTCTGTTGAGCCGGTTTATTACGGACGTGTTTCTGTTCGAAGATATTCCTGCCGGTGACCGCAAACCTGACGATATCTACCTGAGAGAAGTAGAGCAACGGGACATTTACCTTGCCATTTTCGGTAACGAGTATGGCTGGAAGAACAAGGACGGAAAATCGCCCACTGAACTGGAGTTTGGACATGCCACCAAGACTCACCGTGAACGCCTGATCTTTGTCAAGGGAAACGATGACACGGCGCGTGAGCCTGAAATGGCCAGACTGGTGGCCAGAGCGGGCCGCCAGGTTACAAGACGCCGTTTTTCAGATACCCCCGGGCTGATCCGCGAGGTCTACGCCAGTCTTGTGGAATGCCTTGAAAATCGCGGCGCGCTGAGGGCCACGCCCTTTGACGGCAGCGTGTGTGACGGGGCCACACTCCGGGATATCGACAAATCCCGGGTAACGGCTTTTGTTGAAACGGCCGAAGCTGTGGGACGTTTGAAACTCAAGGGGTCCCGTGCTCCGAAGTCCGTTTTGCAGAATTTCAATCTGTTGAGGGATGGTCTGCCCTCCAATGCGGCCATACTTCTTTTCGGGAAGAATCCGCACCGATTCTTCAACAATGTGCAGGTTCATTGCCTGCATTTCCATGGAACTGAAAAACGAAAACCCATCGCCTCTCAGCAACCCTATGAAGGAAGACTGATTGAAGTAATAGATGAAGCGGTGGAGTTTGTCCTTGGCAAGATCGACCGCCGGGTGGGTACGCATGCGGCAAGCACGCAGGCCCCTGTGACGTTCGAAATCCCCCGTCCCGTTATCGTGGAAGCTATTGTCAATGCAGTCGCCCACCGGAACTACCGCCATAACGGTTTTGTCCAGGTCATTGTTTTCGCCGATCGTGTCGAGATCTGGAATCCCGGTGAACTGCCTCCCGGGCTTACCCCCGACATGTTGCGGCAGCCCCATGGCCC
>JAYEIR010000161.1:0-2804 GCA_034660135.1 Thermodesulfobacteriota bacterium | reverse complement strand
ACTGTTCATCAGCCTTCAGCCTACAGCCTATCCACCTGAACAGTTACCTCTGTTTTAGCCAGAGGACATCGTATGGCTCCAAACGCATAGAGAGCATTCCACCCTTGGATATAAACCGCTTATCCGAAAGTATGTCATGGCAGGAGATCTCTTCCTCTCCGCTTATTTCTCTCGCCTCGATCTTGAGATCTTGAACGTTATCGCTGATATTGGTAATGGTAAGAATTCGCTCTTTTTTGTCCACGGAAGTCCTGATCAGGGCAAAGACCGAGTCTGAAACATCAAGAACCCGCTGGTCCGCATTGGGATGAAACGCATCTTCTTTTATCCTCTTTTGGACCATCTTTCTCAATCCCCGCGAGACCTTGTAAGCGGGTGTATCCATAGCATCCAATCTCTTATAAAGGCTTTCTTTGCGATATGTCCTCCTGTTGATATTTCTGGTCTCTCCCTTCTCCACCACAGTATCAGCATCATTCTTGGAACCGAACAGGCTGGGCAGATAGATTCCGGGGACTCCCATTATAACCATGGCAATCGATCGGGAAGCAATAAAGCGTCTAATCTGGAAATCCTCACTTTCATCGGAATCCTCGCGATTCATGGCGCTGTACCAGGTGACATTCAATTCATATGGGCTTAAGGTGCCATCTCCATTATCCTTGTATGAAATAAAGCCCCCATGTTCCAATACACGTAAGGCCATCATTTCGATCTCTTCTTTGCTCAGGATATTTTTTACCGGACTGACCCCAATCCCGTCATGGGAATCGAGAAAGTTGAAATATGTAGCCTCATCAGATACTTTTGTTAAGCCTGAAGCCCATCTCGTAAGATGAACACTTGACCCGGTCTGAAAGGAATGCAAGACAAGAGGTGGCAGAGCAAAGTTGTAAACCATCTGTGCTTCATTATGACCGTCACCAAAATACTGGATGTTTTCTTCATGTGGTACGTTGGTCTCGGTTATGATTGCGACATTGGGTGCTATTGCATCAAGTATATCTCTGAAGAGCTTAATGACCAAATGTGTCTCATTTAGATGTACGCAAGAGGTCCCTAATTCAGACCAAAGGTAGGTCACGGCATCCAGGCGAATGATGTCTGCCCCTCTTCGTATGTAAGTCAGGAGTATTTCCGTCATCTTCAATAGCACTTTCGGGTTCTTGAAATTCAGGTCTATTTGATCCGGGCTGAATGTGGTCCATACCGATCGTTTACCATTCAGCGTGCTAAAGGGAGTTAGCAACTCCGAGACCCGGGGCCGAACAATCAATTTGAGATGATCCTCTGAAATAACATCCTTGGTCGAAAAGGTAATAAAGAAATCCTGATATTCGGGATTACCATCCAAGAATTCCTGAAACCAGCGGCTCTTAGCTGATATATGATTAAACACACCGTCAAACATCAACCTGGAGCGTGCCTTAAGAGCCTCTATATTCTCCCAGGTGCCGAGCCTGGGATCTACCTCCTCAAAATCAATGATCGAAAAGCCGCGGTCCGATGAGTACGGAAAAAATGGGAGGATATGGAGTGTGTTTATTCCTCCATTCAGGTATGTGTCTGAAAAATCGGCCAGGACCTCCAAAGGCAACTGATCATCCCCCTGGATCAGATCGCCGTAAGTAATTAGGATAATATCTTTCTCAGTAAAGCGCTCTGTAGGATTAAAATCCCTTTCCTGCTCAATCATCTCAGGAGTTTTATAGGCATAATGAACCTTTATAATCCTTTCAATTTCCTGGAACGAGGGTTCGGCCACCTCCTTGCCATAGAGCAACTCAAGTTTTTCCATTATCTTCTCTTTGGAAATCCTGGGTACCTCAAATATCGGCCGATCATAATCAGGTTCAAGCAAATAAAACTTGGAAAGGTCCTTGTTTGCGTTTTCCACAGTTTACCTCCTGCTGCCTGTTAGTTATTTCAAGTTTTCACTTAGGAACGTGGACGAAATAACTTCCACGACTATGCATCCCGGCTTCAGGGCATCTTTGTCCGGTCCTCAATCTCAAAATCCTCGAAATAGTCTTGCTATTCCTGTGGTTTTGAGCTTTCGGATCGAACAAATCCACCCTAAATCCGAGCGCCTACTTGCGGAAGTTGTTTCGTCCACGTTCCTTACATAAACAGTCTATCGGTCAAAACTATCAACAGCAGACTGGACACTCTTAAAGCACTGAAAGATTTTATCGAGGTGGGTAAGCTCAAATAGATTCATAATAGGCTCCTTGATACAGGCGATACGAATATCTCCGCTGTTTGAACGGGTTGCGGCGATTCGCGAGACAAGAGCGCCAAGGCCACTGGAATCCATAAATTCCGTCTTATCCATATCTACGACTATCATGAATTTATCCTGCTCGGT
The DNA here is from genome assembly GCA_034660135.1 of Thermodesulfobacteriota bacterium. Lineage (GTDB taxonomy): Bacteria > Desulfobacterota > DSM-4660 > Desulfatiglandales > Desulfatiglandaceae > JAYEIR01. Next base: position 436 of record JAYEIR010000161.1, on the reverse strand, counting down.
AGATTCCTTCATGATTGTCCTGAGATCGTTGGCCACGCTTGAATCCACACGATCGGGGCACTCAATTACTACAACTTTTCCATCTGATACTTCCGTTGTCTTAAAAGACATTTTTACACCCTCCATTTAAGAATCTCATTCAAAAATATCAAAATCACCAATGATTTTCAAGTGGCAGAATATCAGGGCCTTCTTGTATGCTATTGTAATTTGCAATGTAGTGAATTATGTGACTTTGCCCTATCCATGTCAATAATGAGAGCATAGAAAAATGTCAAGTCGAAACCACTCAGTAAGAATTCGCTGCTCTGCTCGAAGATTTGACCAACCATTCGACTTGGTCTTGACTAAACAGACTGTTTTCCCTACACTGCAAAAATCGTCAAATATAGGCTTAAAGAAAAACATTTTGGGGTTGGTGTAATTCTCCTTTAAA
>JAYEIR010000160.1:0-2825 GCA_034660135.1 Thermodesulfobacteriota bacterium | reverse complement strand
TACACCGCAGAACAACGCCATTCACTCAGATGGGCAGGGTCGTGCGGTTTGAGTTTTTACCAAGTTTTGTGTTTAAGTGCCTTTTACAAATGGCCGATTACCCTGCCCACTGGTGATGGCGGGCGTTATACTTTGAGGCAAAGATTGATAATGGGAAAGAAATTGATACCTGATGAAATACGAAAAGAAGTCTCTGTAATCGTAGAAAAATTCAACCAACAGGAACTTAAAACGATAGATGTTCGTTACATTGCAAGATTTCAAGGAAGATTTCTTTATCTTGACAGGATAGCATATGGTAATAAAGAGCCTGTAATCCGAATGGAGTATTTTAAAGAAATCAACGAATGGGAGTTTGCAATATTTAAATGGAGTACAGAAATATATGATCCTGATGAATGCTTTTTTTCTGGAAATGAAATGGTTGATGGGACTGTTGAAGGTGCAATGAGAGCCGGTATGAAAGCATATCCAGTATAACCTGTCAGTTCAGGTGACAGCCAGGGCCGAGCCGCTTTGGGAAGATATTGAAAAATTGAACATTTATCGTTTTTATTGAAGCCAGTGACAACCCTGGCTGCCCCTGACTTCGGCGTTGGCAGGCGACTTCAACAGCATCTACAAGCAGGAATTGAAAAGGGTGAACCTAATCGACAGTGATGGGGACCACCATAAGGAAGATCGCTTTTTTGGTGTGGTCAAATCAGGACTCCGGATCTGTGGCAGGGGCTGTTCAACTGGCATTTTTGCTTCCGGGACAGGAATGGGGCGATGAAACGGGACTATACAAAACTGATAGAAGAATACTGGCCAACGATAATGCGGGCTTGGGATGAACATGGAGAAAAACACCCTATAATCGAGTGTGATGTGGTGCGCGGGAAGGTCTCAGCAATGCCTGCAAGAGATTATATCAATGGTCTGTCAGAACGTACGCGCGAGGCTACCCTCCGCCAGTTCACTAAGATAACCGCTCAAGATGGCATCATGGTTTTCATTCGGGACAGCCGGAAAAAGGTTTTGCAATCCCATGTGTTTTTTCCGGAGGATCAGACTGAATAGGAACGACACCCTACAATCCATTGGTAACCAGAGAAACAGAACATGGCGAAAAAATCAAAAGCAGAATTTGTTAAATGGTTCGGCCCGTTACTTGATGCGCTCCGTGATCTGGGTGATTCAGGACGTCCTCGGGAAGTATCCGCTCGCATTGCCAACAATCTAAACCTCCCCGATGAAATTCTTGACGAAACATTGAAATCTGGAGGCAGCAAATTTCACAATCAAGTAGCATGGGCCAGACAGTATCTTGTTTGGGAAGGCTTGCTGGATTCCTCAAAATACGGCACATGGAAACTCACGGAAAAAGGAAGACATGCCCAAGTCTCTAAATCTGAAGCTCGTGAAATTTTTCTGAAGTGGGTCGCTATTCATGCGCAGAACAGGAAAAAACGGCAAGCAGAAGATCCTGAATCAACCGAACAGGAAGAAGGTTCCCCGGAAGACTTAATTTCCGAAGAAAAACCCGACCTCATCACCACACTACGTTCATTGAGTCCCGTCGGTTTTGAAAAAGTATGCCGTGAACTCCTGCGAGAATCCGGATTTGAAAATGTTGAGGTGACTGGTGGGTCGGCAGATGGTGGAATCGATGGGCATGGTACGCTTGAAATAAATCCATTTGTCAGTTTCAAAGTTCTTTTTCAGTGCAAAAGATATGCGGAAGGCAATCTGGTTTCACGTGCCCAAGTTGGCGATTTCAGAAACGCAATGATCGGCAGGGCTGAAAAGGGTATTATTATAACAACTTCTTTATTCACGAACGCTGCGATTCAGGAAGCGAACCGTGATGGGGCACCACAAGTTGAACTTGTCGATGGTGCTAAACTTGTTGAAATGTTCGAATGTGTAGAACTCGGGGTAAACAAAAGAACCGTATATGATGTTGACCTGGCATATTTCGAGAAATTTATGGCATAATGGTTTTATGGTGTTACTCGATTACGACTCTACAAACAAAACGTCAGCGGTCAGGGATATTTAGAACCGGCTGATCCGAAAAGAAAACTATTTTTCTAAAAGGCTGAATGACTCGAATTGTAATAGATACCAACATCTTTCTCGCAGCGGTTTTGCAGCCTGCAAAAACTTGTCGATCCATATTGCGACTTGTTCTGGAAGGAAAATTCCTGGCTTTGATGAGCGAGGCGTTGTTTTATGAATACGAGGATATTCTTGGTCGGGATTCTCTTTTTTTGAACTGCCCGCTTTCGGCCGGGGAGCGAGAGGATTTACTGAACGCATTTTTGAACTGTTGCCAATGGATCAACATCTATTATCGCTGGCGTCCAAATTTAAGAGATGAAGGTGACAACCACCTAATTGAACTGGCCGTTGCCGGCCAAGCAGAACTCATTATCACTCGAAACATACGGGATTTAACAAGTGGTGAATTGCTTTTTGACGATTTCCGAATTATCACCCCAGAAGTATTCTTAAAGGAGTATCGCAAATGGGAACAATAACTTTACGACTGCCGGATGATATTCATCAAGGGATAAAGGTTGTGGCTACACAACGTAAAATGAGCGTCAACAAATTATATGAGGAAATTTCGTCTTCTTTACTGCGAGGGCACAATGCGGAGATGCGGTTTCGCAAGTTGGCAGCCGAAGGCAACCGTGAAAAGGGGCTAGCAATTTTAGATAAACTAGACAAGCATTTCGTAGAGAATCAAAAGCGACCTTTCGAACATAGCGAAAATTCTGCATCCTAAAAAGACCTCCGTTTTGCCAACCAAGCGCTCCACCAGACGCCTGAAAGTC
>JAYEIR010000159.1:0-2833 GCA_034660135.1 Thermodesulfobacteriota bacterium | reverse complement strand
ATGACTATTCAGGTGGCTACCAAGTTTCCAGTTTCAAATTTCAAGTTTCCTGATATCGCACGGGAAAAATCTCTTCGGGGATCGAATATTCTAAACCCCAAAAACATTATCTTAAGGACTATACAAGTTCAAGTTCACTCTTACCACATGGCTCACTCCAAAGGGCCTGAAACACCAATTATGCAAATGGTTGGAATTTTTGTTTTTTGGACCCCAGTACCATTTTCCGAAGCTACGGGGCAGGCGGGGATCGAGGTAGAACAGTCAGTTGCCCGGCTGCCCCCTCACAGACCCCGTGTAATGGGACGTCCTTCAGTTTCTAAGTTTCTCAGTATTTTTTGGCACCCCAGTTAAATACGCTGTGCTGTCCTTCGGAATTTAACGGGGCACGGCGGATGACGCGGATTTCACCCCGGTTGAACATCCTGAAAGGGGACCCCAGTGTAATGCGCTCCGCTGTCGTAAACGAATTGCACGGGGTAAACCCGGTTCAACTGGGCAGGCGGTTTTTTCTTTTTGTTGTTGCACTAAAATTCAGGCACCTGAATTCTTAGTGCACACAATCCATCGGAGGGAGATGGTTGTTTCTTGCAAGTAGGTTCCAGGTTCATTAATAGACCTCATCATGTTTTCCGATATCCGCCAAAACAATGAAAGCTTTTCCGGTTTCCGGATCATTTTCAAAGGTAAACACGATGCGGCAGTCGTATTCGACCTCGCAAGCCCAAAGTCCACTCAGCTTACCATGTAGCTTATGGGTCTTAAGCTCAGGATCGAACGGTTGTATCGAAAGTTTTTCCAAAGCTGAAAAGATCTTTTCCTGCAAACCAACATTCTTTCGTGTTGCTTTTCTAAAACCCCGGCGAAATCCCTTTGACCAAGATAGCGTATGCATCACTCACCCAAGATGTCCTTTTTCAGGTCTTCGATGGTTCCGTACTTTGCTCGTCTTTCCTTTACGGACTTCACTGCTTCACGGGCATTGGCTGCAATCTCTTCGCGCCTGTCTTCAGCAAGACGCATTCTTATTATCTCAACAACTTCTTCGCGCTCATCAAAGGGGAGAGATTCAACAGCGTCAAGGGCCTTTTGAAACGGTGTCTCATGATAGATGTTCATCTCAAGCTCCAATTCTTGATATTTTGGGAAAATTGAAGAAGTGTAATGGGGGACGTAGTAAACTTGTAAACTTATCAAAGAAAAGGTTCAAAGGGGCAGAGGCATTCCTATTGCACAGAATCCTTCGGACCTTACCCCAACTGGATTATCTGATTCAGACGCCTGCATACATCAGCGAAGGGCACATCCGGCAACCTCTTGAGCGGATGCGCCCTCGCACCGCGCATACGCCAGTCGAATGATTTTGGCTGGTGGCAGAGTACATAACTGGTTTTTCCTGCCTTGCTTCGACCTTTGGCCTGCCCGATGGCAACGGCAAATGGGTTGTCGGCATTATATTCCGCTGTAGTCATGGGCAGGCCGATGACCAGGGATGTCGTGTTGTTGAAGTTGCGCGGAGAAAGCACCAGAAATGGGTGTACATCGCGCATTTCCTGTCCTGCCTGGGGGTTGCAATCGATCCAGATGATATCCTGCCGAGCTGGCACCCACGGGCGGCTGCCTTTCGCCTTTTTGCTTGTCGTTACCACAGCTCAGCCCCAACAGGCTGACCCTGCATTACTTCGCCTCCATGCCGGGCCGGGTCAAACCGAGCCAGACGCTGATCCAAGGTTAGTTCAGCATCCTCTACCGGCCGGATCACGATGGTACTGTCTTCCACTGAAATGCGCACACGTTGATCGACATATAAATGCGCTGCACGAGCCACCGCTGCAGGCAGGCGAACACCCAAATTGTTTCCCCACTGCTTGATATCCAAGACGGCTTCGGTCATAATAACCTCCTCACGACGACTGTTTGATGTTTAGACATAGTTTAAACATTCAATCCCGACCCGTCAAGAAGAAAAAACGGCTATATAAGTGTTACTTTATTGTCCTAATAGGGGACGTTGTCAACTTATAAACTTATTAGACAGGATTTACAGGATTTTTGGGATTTTTTGGTTTGCATTTTAAATTTCCGGACGAAATTGAAAATACCAAATCGCCCGCCCGCCTCGCCCGTCCGCCTCGCTCTGCTTGGCAGGAGGGCGGGCGTTGCGAAGCATTGCTGGCAGGTGGCGGGCAGGCTTCGCGAAGGGGGAAATATTCTCTCACAGAGGCCCAGAGACCATAGAGGTTAATAAGTGGGATGCTGGCAGAAAGATAGGGAAACATCAGAAAACAAACTGATCACTTATTTGGCAAGAGCAATCCATGTAGCTCATCATATTCGCGGAACTGTTTGTCAAATGACATCAGTTGCGCACCATATGTGATGGCTGTCGCAATAATAATCCGGTCAGCAGGGTCGCGGTGATGATCTGGAAGATTTGCTGCAAGAACGGCTATATGCTGATCAATTGGCAAACATGTTGTTTGAGCTTCATAAAGGCCCACCTCTATCCATTTCTCTGCAGGGATAGGGAGTTCCATTCTTCCGCGTTTTGCAAGATATACAACTTCCCAACAACTAATCGAAGAAACGCAGACCTCCTCTGAATTTTCAATGAGTGCGGTCAGTTCTGAACCTATGTTATCTGAAATCAACCAACGAACCCAGATATGTGTATCGAGCAATATCATTGCAGCGCATCCCACTCACCTTCTGGAACAGCAGGCGCAATTAAATCATCATGGATGACTGTGCCTTCTAATTCCGTTGGCGGCCTCCGACATTTACCTGTCTTAGGGGATGTCTTTTTTGCGCCGAGAACAATCACCTCAACAGT
>JAYEIR010000158.1:0-2845 GCA_034660135.1 Thermodesulfobacteriota bacterium | reverse complement strand
ATCACCCCGATCCCTGCCTCAACATATGGTCGCACCTCGCTGGTAGAAAAAAAATCCAGGTAGTAAAGGGCCAGCATCGCGGTAGAAGCCATAAATCGAAATTGAGGCCTGGTGGTTGAGCCAAGGGTAAATTCCACCTTGAAACGCAACGCGTCCGGGGCTCTGTGTCGCCAAACCCGATCATAATCGTACAGTGCCACACCTGATAGCGTCAAAAACCCGATTTCACCGTCCGGCCTATAAGTGTTTCCATATGTTATCGCCAGGCCATAGCGGTCAGGGATTTGCTCCTGATTTGGTTCTTCACCCCAGGCTGTTTTCAGACAAAGAGTTATTGTCAGGACCAAGACAATACCGAGATGTGGGATCCGGAATCTTTTCATATTATACCCCTATAGAAATATCTTTGTTGAACCTTGAATAAAAGCCCCGGCTTTTGCATCTAATGCACCGGCAAGTACGTAACCACCCACAATCACATATTCCAACTTATTAGCGTTGAATAACTCTAACACCTCTTTGAAGTCTTGCTGTACTTCCATGATGCTGCCTTCTCAAATATGGAGAAAAATATGGAGAACCCCACTCTACGCAGGGCTGAAATCAAACAACCTGAAAAAGTTGAATGACTATTAATTCTCCGGAAACCCTTTCTACCACTGGCTTTCCGGGTATTGCGAAAAATTTCTTGTGCATTCTTCACAAGATTTAATTGGGAACTGTCTAAATATATTTGCCGAACGCCGAGCTAATCTGCCGGAAGTGGCCAACAGAAAAAGCATAATACATGGAAAAACACTGGCAAAAACAAATCGCCTAATGGTTGCATGGGCCCTTCCGGTCAGATTGAGAGAGTGGTTCACTCATTGAGTTTATTGCCATTATTAAAAAAGAGCTTATAAGTCCATAGGGCTGTGAATATCCCTATGAAAGCACCAAAAATCACATCACTGGGGTAATGGGCTGTAACTGCCACTCGACTTGCCCCAATCAGGACAGCAACAGAGATAAACAAAATAGTAAAGCGCCTGTACAGCATGGATAATGCAGTTAGAAGTGAAAACGCTCTTAATGTATGCCCGGAAGGTGTGGAATTCAAAGCCCATTCTGTTGAAAAGAAATGCAGTCCATAAAGGTTATATTCAAACAGCATTATGGGTCGGTAGCGGCCGAGCAGATATTTCAATCCATCGCCAACAATAATCGCTATTGCTCCACTTAAACAGATATAGAGCAAATCCCTTGTCCAACGTCTTTTCAAACCGGGGTCAATAGTGAGGATCAGGATAAAACAAAGAGCTAATGCAAGTTTGATGAATGCTCCATTTGTTAGATAGGAGATATAGGTGCCTGCTTGGAAAACCCAGGTATTTGAACAAGTATTATGTACCAACAAATCAATGGTCCTGTCGAAGAAGAAAAACAGAACAAGATAAATAAGAGCTGCTATTCCTGCGGTAAGAGCTATTTTTTTAAGCAGACCTTCCATAGTCTTTACTAATTTAGAGTTCGTTTCCCGTGATATTCATGAGGTGGCCATTTGCCTGTTTCTCTTTTCCCTTAGTTCGCTCAGGTTGTTGCGTGGGAATTCATAATCTGACGGGGCAAGGGATATTGATCTTTGCAGAACCTCTTCGGCTTCGTCAAACTTTCCTGCTTCAAACAATGAGTATCCAAGGTCATTGAGATGTTTGTAGTTATTAGGTTCCAAGGCATCCACACGCCTGTGTTTCTTCACTGAATCCTCATAACGCCCAAATTTTCCAAGGCAATACCCCGATCCATTGAGATACACGGTTTCACGGGGATAGGCTTTCTCAGCAGCAGAATAAAGCGCAAGCGCATTTTCGTAATCATCTTGATCAAGGAGAAAGTCACCCGCCTTGTCGATTATAATCACCAGGTCTTCCTCGTCCTTTGGCAACATCGTAAGAGTGATGAAAAGCCTCATGGCTTCTTCTACACGCCCTATCTGATATTCAATTGACCCTACAGTAAGGATGGCCGGGGCATACATCGGATCTATGGCAAGAGCGACAACCCCCGAAGGCCAAAAAGACTTCCCAAATCCTTCCTGCCCTGCCCGCGCCAATGCATCGTTGAACATAGTACCGGCCATCTCGGAATGATATTCCCAATCCGCTGCCTTTCTTCGTTCTCCTGCGGGCTTTGAAGCGTATTCACGACGAAGAGTAGCAAGGTCCCTATCCTCTTTCACGAGAACAGAAAACGGCACCTTTTCGAATTTTGTCATCCCATCATCGGGCGATTTTGTCTCCATTACCCCACCTTATTGATATGAGTTATGCATCGAGACATAGGGGGTCTCCACACGTGTTGACTCCACACCTTTTGCTCCGCTATTCTTGGCTTCCGCTTTGTCCTTTTCTTTAATGAAGGCTTACGAAAAAGTCAGGTCAGGTCCAGCGGCTTTATTGAAATCACATGCTCATCTGTTTAGGGTTTTCCAGTACTTAATCCCTGTGGCCCCTTTCTGACACTCAGGGCATCGCCTTTCAAACATGTCTGATCCATTTGTTCCGTAAACATAGCCACAAATGGTACATTCGGTTTTGTATGCATACTGTCCACGGTCAGTTCCAGGTACTCCGCAATGCCCACAGCACTGCTGGCCGTTAGGATTGAAGTAGCCTATTTCTACGGAATCGCCATCGCCATCTTGCCATTGGATTAACAAATCAGTATCTTTCATATTTATCTCTTCTCTCAAGATTAGTATACAGTTTTCGGACAAATCCTATCTATACTTTTTCCCTTGATAAAAATGGTTGAATGTTTGCAGTTTTCTAAAAATCCTTTGGGGTTTTATTCCCCGTCGCTTGCG
>JAYEIR010000157.1:6398-13773 GCA_034660135.1 Thermodesulfobacteriota bacterium | reverse complement strand
GAGAAAGTCTAATGGCATACTATCAAATTTCATTAAAACGCATCAAGCTAATAAAACATCTTGTATTGAACTATATTGAACTCATTTCTTGATTAGTAAGTCGTTTTGGAACCAACGTCCCCCTTCATGGAAAGGTATGACCACTCGACCTTTCGTGCAGTGTCTCTTGCCTCGTCTTTTGTCAACTGTCCGGGCCAATTGTCTTTTTGGCAGCGTAGAGCAGCGGATCTGTCCCATCCAAATCCGAACTTGGCCCCGCAAATAGAATGTTGGTATAATGGGCTATTGGGGAAATTCCTCTTGACATGGAAGCTAAAAATGTTCAAACTCGTTTGAATTCCTTCTTAAAATCATCATTCCATTATTCTTACCACGTGAAAGTTTTTTCTATTTCACTGAGACCAATTGTGAGGCAAAAGCAACAATCATTATTAGTTACTTTTGATTTCAATAAGTTGTAGAATTTCCGAGACGTTTCTGCTCGGCGACTCAACGACCCAACTAATTGACGAGTTCTGACATAAGAGGGTATTGCGATGTCTACTAAAAACCGGCAGGTTACCCGCTTGGGTATGAGGCCCATGGGCTCTATATGGGGCAGGATGGATATACAGCACTGGTTTAGGGGGGGGGTGAAGGTCCTCTTCCTGTCCATTGTATTGGCGGCGGCAGGTCCGGCATGTCAGAAGAATCTCCCGGAACTGGATCCCAAGAAATTTGTTTCTTCGGCCCCGGGCAAGGCCTATGCGGTTCCCAAGGCGGGAAAACCGGATTCCCTGCCTGCTGAGAAACTGCCGGACATCCCTGAAGAACTGGCACCTTCGAAAGACAAACTCACATTAGCACAACTCGTGGATGTTGCGCTTCAAATCAATCCCGTCACACAGGAGGCCTGGGAACGGGCCAGGGCTGCGGCCGCAGAGTGGGGCGCTTCCCGGGGGAGCTACTACCCTGACATCAGCGCCAACGTGGGCGGCACAGGCGGAAAATTTTCTCAATCATCAGCATTGGGGTCTTTTAGAGGGGTTTACGGTGAAGTGGGCCTCAGTCTCAGCTATCTTCTGTTAGACTTTGGGGGCCGGGAAGCCACGGCCGAGAGCGCCCGTCAGGCCCTTATCGCTGCCAACTGGAACCACAACCAGTCGATCCAGGACCTTCTTCGCAATGTGCCTCAGGCCTATTATTGGTATCTCGGGAACAAGGCCCGTGTGCGCGCGTCTGAGGTAAGCCTGAATGATGCCCTGACCAGCCTGCGGTCTACGGAGCAGCGAAAAAAGGCCGGTGTGAGCACCATCGCCGATGTGCTGCAGGCCCGTGCAAAGGCAGACCAGGTCCGTTTAAACTTAGTCGCTGATCAGGGGGCAGTGAAGATTTCCCGGGGAGAACTGGCCACTGCGGTTGGGTGGCCGGCCAATGCGCCGTTTGATGTAGCTGAGCCGCCTGAAGATGTCCCTTTAAATCGAATGGAGCAGAACACGAAGGAGCTGATTGCATTGGCAGTGAGCGAGCGTCCGGACTTAGCGTCGTCCCGGGCGGCAGTACGCCGGAGCGAGGCTGAACTGCGCAAGGCAGAGGCTGCTCTGTGGCCGAAGCTTATAGCCACGGGCAACACCGGATGGACAGGTCTGAAAGGGAGAGTCAGCGGGACTGACTTTGACGGGAACGAGACCAACTACTACGGTGGGCTTGTACTCCAGATTCCCATTTTTGAAGGGTTCTCGCTCAGAAACCGGGTCAGGCAGGCGAGGGCTGACTCAGAAGCGGCGCAAGCAGCCCTTCGGGCAAAAGAAGAGGCGGTGATTGCTGATGTCTGGTCCTCATATTACAACGTCCATACCGCCGCTCAACAGGTTGAGACAAGTGAGACGCTCCTTGTCAGTTCCAAGGAGTCCTACCGGGTTTCATTAGCCCGGTACCGGGCCGGGGCTGCCGATATTGTGGAATTGCTCAATGCCCAGAGCCAACTTGCCGCTGCACGGGCCCAGAGGGTTGAGGCCCGGACAAGCCTTTTTACGTCATACGCCGAGCTGGTGCATTCTATCGGGGCGGATCTTCCGGCCGAAGCCCCTGTGCATCCTTCCGGCTTGATCGAGAAGGCTGATAAGATGCCGCATGGCAAATAGCAGAGGTAACCAGGGAGTGGCCCAGTTGGCCAAAGATGGGGCTGCTTTAGCCTTTGCAGTGGAACAGTTTGAACGGTATGAGCCTTTTGCCTATCAGGACGGCAAGGCCAGGGCCTTCATATATCTCTTGGGGAATCGTCACGCTTACCTGTGCATATCCCACAATTAATCCTCCCATTGATCATTTTAATAATCCTATTCTCTTGCGTAATAGCAGGATTATGAATCTTTTTATTAGCCTGTTTTGATCTTGCACAGCAATATCTCTTGACTTTTCGATCAGCTAGGCTAAGGTGTGTCGAAAAAAGCCATATACAAATTGAAACCCACTGAATGAAAGCTCATCTGTAAGTTTGAGGGAGTAGATCATGGCAAAGGGCAACCAAAAACACCGTTTCTCATGAAGAGAGCGGGGTTTTTTATTCCAGGGTCCGGGAGATCACAAGGAACAGCCTGCAATGTCAATACTTAACAGGAGGATAGGATATGGAAATCACAACGCGCGAATGGCCGGTGCTCATTATTTCAGGGCAGTTCAATGCCCAAGACGACGAAGGGTACAGGCTGCGGCAGTTGACCGAACAATTGGAGGAAGTGCAGGACTGTCGGGTCATCCCGTCTTTTACCTATGAAGACGGCTACGAGATATTCCGTTCCCGGTCCGATTTTGGATGCATTGTGGTGGATTGGGATATCCCTGACGAGGATCCTGGTGAAGCCACAACGGCCGAGGAATTGATTGTCAAAATGAGGAAAAGGCACCAAAAGGTTCCCATTATTCTGCTGACGGGACGGAGGGAAATGGACCGGATTCCGGTGGAAATCTTAAGGGATGTCAATGACTGCCTCTGGAAGACATCTGAAACCATCTCCTTTATGGCGGGTCGGATCGAAACCCATGTGGTGGATTATGTGCGAACTGTCTATACGCCTTTTTTCGGCGCTATGGTGCAGTATTCCAAGGAATTCAAATTCGCCTGGCACACTCCGGGACATATGGGAGGTGAAGGTTTCCTGCGCAGCCCAGCGGGGGTTGCCCTGTTCAAGTTCTTTGGGGAAAGTGTGTTTCGCTCGGACCTTTCCGTTTCCGTGCCTGAATTAGGGTCCCTGTTAGAGCACAGCGGCGTGGTGGGGGACGCGGAAAAAAACTCGGCCCGCGTGTTCGGCGCCGATCAGACCTATTATGTGCTCAACGGCACCAGCAATGTGAACCAGATCATCTGGCGGAGCCAGCTCGTCCGGGACGACATCGCCTTTGTGGACCGCAACTGCCACAAATCCCTCAACTACGCCATGGTCATTACCGATGCCTATCCCGTATACATGATTCCCCGGAGGAACAAGCGTGGCATCATCGGACCGGTGCGCCTGTCCGAGTTTTCACCCGAATCGATCCAGCAGAAGATCAGGGAAGATAAACTCATTCCCGAGGACCTGAAAGGGAACGAAGTAAAGATGTCGGCCCTCACCAATTCCACCTACGACGGCGTGTGCTACAACGTAGTCAATATCAAGAAGCAATTAGAAAAGAGTGTGGAAAACCTCCATTTTGACGAGGCCTGGTATGCCTACGCACGTTTTCATCCCATGTACAAAGATCACTACGGCATGGCCGATGACGAGTTAGATGAAAACCATCCACCCATTTTTTGTTCCCAGTCCACCCACAAACTGCTAACCGCATTTTCACAGGCCTCCATGCTGCACATCAAAAACGGCGGCAAGATCAAGATCAATCACGATGAATTCAATGAATCGTACATGATGCACGGTTCCACGTCTCCTCAGTACATCATGATCGCATCGTTAGATGTGGCTACCCACATGATGGACGACAACGGCCAAACCATGATGAACGATATCATCCTCGGGGCCATCCGCCTGCGGCAAAAGGTGGTGAATATCGAAAGAAACCTCCAAAGGAAAAACAAGAACGACTGGTTTTTCGGCATGTGGCAGCCTAGGGAGGTCAATGTAAACGGCAAGTTGACGCCCTTTGAGCAGGTGGACGCCGATTTCCTGGCGGACCACCAGGACCCCTGGGTTATGAGCAGCGAGAACAACTGGCACGGGTTCGAGGACATGGAAGAAAACCATTGCATGCTGGACCCCATCAAACTGACGTTTACCACCCCGGGGATCGATGATCACGGACAGATGCAGGACGAGGGCATTCCCGCTTCCATCGTGACCGAATACCTGATCGGGAAAGGCATCGTCTGTGAAAAAACAGACTATTACTCCTTCCTGCTGCTCAATTCCCTGGGCACCACCGAGGCCAAGCAGGGCACTCTGCTCTCGGCCATGTTGCGGTTCAAGGACCTCTACGACGCAGACACGCCGCTGTGCGAGGTCTTTCCTGAACTGGTGCGCGCATATCCGGATGTTTACGGAGAGGTCGGGCTCAAGCAACACTGTAACGATATTCACGGTTACTGGAAGGAACACAAAATCCTGGAAAAGATGCAGGATGCCTTCCAGGTGATTCCCGATCAGGCCATGAAGCCTTCTGAGGCCTATCACCAGGTGGTACGGAAAAACGTTGAATTCGTGGAACTGGAACAGATGATGGACCGGACGCCAGCCGTGATGATAGTCCCCTACCCACCGGGCATTCCTATCATGATGGGAGGCGAAATGATGAATGAAAAGGCTGGTCCCATATTCGAGTACCTGAAACTCAGGCAGGATTTCGAAAACGCCTTTCCCGGATACGAAAGCGAGATCCACGGCGTGGAGAGAACCGAACAGGATGGAAAGAAGTTTTTCAAAACATTGTGCGTGAAAAGATAGTGCCTAAAATGAGCTAAAGTGCCTAAAGTTCAGACCTCGTTGAGTGGTTGAGTGATCGAATAGTTAAGTAGTCAAAATCATAGACTGATTCGTTTTCAGCAAGAAAATTGGACATTCAGCCGGGTCAGGTATTAGCAGTTAGCTTATTATGAAACAACCTAATAACACCTAATAGCTAATGGCTAACAGCTAATAGCAACTCTTGCCGGCAATCTACATTGTCCAAAAAATTGGCACATTTTCACAGAAATTTACGAGGTCTAATATAGGGGGAATAACATGACAGATGATACAAAAAAATTAGGATTAACAGGTGCTGTTTTTTTGATTGTATCGAGTCTTGCCGGCAGTGGCGTAATCGCTTTGCCACAGCAACTCGCAGCCACCGGTTCGATCACCCTGATTTCATTTGTACTGGTCACCATCGGAGCCCTGTTTCTGACCCTGGTATATGTTCGCGCGGGGACCCTTTTTGATGACCCCAGCCCCACCGCACTGGCAACGTATGTAAGCCCGGTTCTCGGGGCAAAGAGCGGTTTCTTTTACGTGTATGGGAACCTGATCTCCAACGTGTCCATTCTGATTGCGGGCCTGGGCTATCTGGCCCTGTTTGTCCCCGAACTCAATCATCCCATTGCACTTGGCATCACCGTCATTATACTCATCTGGGTGTTTGTTGCCTTGTCCCTTCGCGGGGTCGGCATCATCACCAAAGTGGTATCCGGCACCGTAACACTACTTCTTGTCTCGGTAATCATTACCGGCACTGCCGGATGGTTGGATTTTGATCCCACCCTGTTCAAACAGAACTGGAACGTCTCGGGTGACCCTGTAGGAAAAGCCATCATGTCCGGATTCGCCATATTGATCTTTGCCTATGTCGGCGTGGAAAGCGTCGCCACAAACAATGAACACATTCGTAATCCGAAAAAGATTGTCCCCATTGCAACCATCGTCGGCTTCGTTATCGTGGCAATCGTCTACATCGCTTCCACCACCGTGATTGAAGGCATGTTCCCGGCCAAAGAAATTCAGGACGCACCGGCCTCATTTGCATTAGCCATGCAGCACATCTGCCACTCAAAAATCATAGCCGAAGTGGTTTCCGCGGTGATGGCCATTGCCTGTATCGCCAGCTTCCTCGTCTGGAACCTGTCATCCGCCAGCGCCGCCAAAACCAGTGCCGACAATGGATTCCTCCCCAAGGCCTACTCCTATACCAACAAACATGGGATCAACAGCAAAGGTCTCGTCATCAACGGTGTTATCATGACCGTGGTTGAACTGATACTCATGATGCTTGGCAGCAACGTCGCCGCCGCATTCAACATCACCGTAACCATCTCAGTTCTTTTGCTTCTCTTCCCCTACTTCTGGTCAGGCATTGCCCTGCTGAAAAAAGACAAGGCGACAGGGTCAAAATCCATCAGCACGAGAATCATTGTATTCATGTCATCCATTTTCATCCTGTCCGCCTTTGCATCGGCCACGCTTGATGAACTCTGGTTAGTCATTGCCCTGGTCATGATTGTAATGGCCGTCTACGCATTACTTTTCACGAAAAAAGGAGAAGCCGCCGTAACTTCTCAAAAAGTCCGGGGATGAGTTGTGTTTCAACACTGCGTGCAAACATTTCGTTATGATTGTTTTACCACGAAGATCACGAAGGCCACGAAGAAATCAAATAAAAAAACAATAGTTTCGTGTTTCTTCGTGGACTTCGTGGTGAATAAACACTTAACGAGGTCTGAAGCACTAATCCGGGAGGAGTTTCCATGATAGGCAAGATGTTTCGATTCTGGTTCTTAATCCCCGTAATTCTTGCGGCCTTTGCGACAATTGTTCCTGCGGCCGAGGTTTCCGACAGCGCCATGCAGGATGAAATCAAGGCCCTCAAAAAGATGGTGATCGAGCTGCAGAAACGGGTGCAGGAGCTTGAAGCGGATACGGTGAAACCCGGGGCGGGAGCATCCTCGACAGTTAAGACAGCAGAACCCGAGCCATCTCAACCTGAGATCAAGGCCGCAGTCAAAGCACCCCCCGAGGCTGAGGAACCGGTCGTGGCAAAGGCCGGCGCCAAAGCCCCGGCGCCCCTTGAGATCGGCGGACACCGGGTCCGGGTGGGGATCGCCGGGGCCATCCAGGCCGACATGATCCACGATTTCAATGCGGTGGGACTAACACCCGGCGGGAGCGTTGAGCGGGAGTTTGTTACCGCGAACATTCCCGTGGGTGGACAGGCCGCCGACATCACCAAACGCACCGGTTTCAGCCCCAATCAGAGTTACCTGACCGGCTGGGCCGAAACCGACACGCCTTGGGGCCCCTTCAGGGTTTACGCGGATGTAAACCTTTTTGGTTCCTCGACTGAAACCGAATTCCAGATTTACAAGGCCTATGGGCAGTGGGGCTGGCTCAAGGCGGGCCTTGACTACACTCTGTGGCTCAATCAGGCCGCC
>JAYEIR010000157.1:0-6298 GCA_034660135.1 Thermodesulfobacteriota bacterium | reverse complement strand
ACGGGATACGATCAGTCCATAGACGGTTGGGGCGTGGCCTTCAGCGGCAGCATCAACACCTGGGGAGACGACAACTTCATCTGGGGCCTTGAGTACGGGGACGCCCTCGGGGCCTACATGCAGGATACGGCCGGTCTCGGGCTGGATGCGGCGCCGGTATCCGCCACAAACTCATCCATGAAGGCCATCTCGGCTTTCGGCGCATGGGCGGCCTATCAGCACTGGTGGTCAAAATCCCTCCGATCGTCCGCCACCTACGGTTTTGTGCGTTTAGACAGCGATTTTGACCTCCGGCCCCAGCCTGCCGGCACGGGAACCTACAAACAGGCCCAATACGCCGCCGCAAACCTGATCTGGAGCCCTTGGCCTCCCTTTGATATGGGCCTGGAATACATGTTCGGTCACCGTACCGTTACGGACAGTACGGCAGTGGACGGCAGCACCACGGGCCAGAACCACCGACTTCAGTTTACCATGCGGTGGAATTTCGACTGGGAGCGGTGATTCAGGCACGATTTTGGATTGCGGATTTTGGATTGATTGAAACATGTTAAACTGACTATCCATCCATAAATAATATTGGGTATTTTCGATTTCCGGAGTAAAAGGCATAAATATGGAGAGACCTGTAGACACAGGATCTCAAGAAGTTTCCGGCCAAAGGGAGCGTGGGGCGTCAACAACGGCCGGCAAAGGGACCATCGGCTGGGTCTCCCTCGCCATGATCAACCTGGCCATCATTTACTCTGTCAGGGGGCTTCCCCTTATGGCGGAAGAGGGGTTTCGCGCCATTACCTTCATGGCCATTTCCGCTGCCTTTTTTCTCATTCCCATTTCCCTTGTCACGGCGGAACTGTCCTCCACATGGCCGCCCAAAGGAGACGGAGGGGTCTATATCTGGGTTAATGAGGCCCTTGGAAAACGGTGGGCATTTCTCGCCATCTGGCTGCAATGGAGCGAGAATGTCATCTGGTTTCCCACTGTGCTCTCCTTTATTGCGGCCACCCTGGCCTATGCCTTTTCACCGGAGCTGGCCGACAACAAAGTCTATACCCTGTTGGTGGTGCTGGTAGTTTACTGGGGCGGTACCTTCGCCAATCTGCGTGGTATGAAAACCTCCGCCTGGATCAGCACCCTTGGGGTAATCAGCACCCTGATTATCACAGGACTAATCATTTTTTTAGGATTCAGTTGGATCTTGGATGGTAACTCTTCCCAAATCCATTTTTCAGTGGATTCCCTTATCCCGGATTTCAGCCGCATGGACAGCTTTGTCTTTCTCGCCGGAGCCTTGGTCATCGTTTCCGGCATCGAGGTCTCCGCGGCCCATGCATCCGGGGTCAAAAATCCCAAACGCTCTTTTCCAAAGGCAATTTTCCTTTCCGTGTTTGTCTCCATCACCGCCATCATACTCGGTTCCCTGGCCATTGCCTTTGTGGTCCCCCAGAAGGAAATCAGCCTGGTGGCCGGAATCATGGAGGCCTTTGACATGTTTTTTGCCGCCCATAACCTGCACTGGCTGGTGCCCATTGTGGCCATGCTTGTTGTGGCGGGCTCCCTCGGAGAGGTGTCCGCCTGGATTATCGGTCCCAGCAAGGGGTTGTTAGTGTCGGCCCGGCACGGCCTGCTGCCGCCCATTCTTCAACGCCGGATCCATGGCGATATCCCCGTGAACATCCTGTTCCTCCAGGCCCTGGTGGTGACGGGCCTGGTTTTTGTATTCCTGCTCATGCCCACGGTGAGCAGCGCCTACTGGATTCTCACCGCCCTTACGGCCCAGCTTTACCTGATCATGTACCTGCTCATGTTTCTGTCCGCTCTGATCTTGCGATACAAGCGGCCTGACGTCCATCGCCCCTACCGGATCCCCTGGGGCAATTTCGGCATGTGGCTAACGGCCACATTGGGGTTATCGGGCGGGCTTTTTACCCTGTTCATCGGTTTTTTCCCCCCGTCTGAATTGGAGACGGGCAACCTTCTGTTCTATGAATCATTCCTGATCCTTGGCATCCTAATCATGTGCGGCGCGGCCTTTGTGATCTATGGGTTGAGGAAGCCCGGCTGGATCCGGAACGTCGATCAAAACAAAGGACGAAAATCCGGGTCTTGACCCCCTGAAACCGCGAAACAAGGAAATGAACGCTGAGTTTATTGGGTTTGTTGAGTTTATTGGGTTCGTTCAATCAATAATCCCTTACGTATAAACACCCCTTGTCTGGATTTCTGGGAACCCGGCAAACTGGCCCTCGTTGGCATAGACTTAATCTGAGTGAATCAGCGAAAATCTGCGTCCATAAACCTGTGAACGGTTACGAAATGAAAAACAAGATAAAGGAATGGATAAGACGGTACCTGCTGGCCGACATCCTGAGCACCGTGCTGTCTCTCGCCACGGCATGGATCATTTACCGAACCACCGGAGACAATGTGTTAGCGGCCTTTGTGGGGTCGGCCATGGCGTCCATCAGTTTTTACGGCATCATCGCCTACAACGATGTGAGAAAGAGCCTGAAGCACCATAGAAAACATGACCTAAGCTATGGCTTTGTCGCTTATTTCAAGGATTTTCGAGACCTGGTCATCGAGTTTGGTCCATCTGAGATTCTGGATGTCATGGCGGTTCGGCCGTTCTTCATGTACCTGATGCCGAAGATCATTGGACAATTCGTTTTGGGAACCTTTATTGGAAAGATGATGGCCGATGTGGTCTTTTTCATTCCCGCCATCGTGATGTACGAGGTCAGGAAAAAACATTTGTAGCCATTCATGGAATCTCGGGAATTTATACTGAGGGCGGTTGCTGTGATTTTTCTGGTTAAACACCAAATATTACGTTAATATGGAAACAGAAAATCAAATAGCAGTTTTTTGTGTCCAAAATGAAGGCGGCTTGTATCCAAGGAACGAGGGATTTGTATCCCTGTTAAGTTCCTATAGAAAAGCCTTTTAACTCATCTCATTTTAAATTGAAAAGAATATAAAATGAAAAAAATAGTGCTGAATTTTCTATGCATCCTCTTTTTGTCGTTTTTTGCCTGCGACAAGGAAGAAACGGAACAAGCGCCGCCCCCTCTCCCGAAAGTGACCGTGTATCAGACCGAAGCGCACGAGGTGCCCATCTATCAGGAATTCGTGGGCCAGATTTATGGCTACGAGGACATTGCCATCTCAGCGAGGGTGGAAGGGTATCTGGAAGGAATCCATTTTGAAGAAGGGTTTCCGGTCGAGAAAGGGAAGCTGCTCTATACGCTGGAAAGCCAGCAGTTCGAAGCGGACGTGGCCGCCAAAATGAGCGGTGTGGCCAGCGCTGAAACCATAAAGACGGAGGCGGAGACCTACTTGAACCGAATTAAGCCGCTGGCCGAGGAAAAAGCGGTCAGCCAGAGCGATTTGGATTCTGCCGTGGCCCATTATGAGGTTGGTATCTCGTCGGTTAAGGCGGCAAAAGCCAATCTCCGGGCTGCAAAAATTCAATTAGGGTACACCAAGATTTATTCTCCCATATCCGGAATTATCGGGAAAACAAAAGCCAAAGTGGGGGATTTTGTGGGACGATCGCCCAATCCCATCATTTTGAATACGGTTTCTCGCATCGACACGGTGCTCGTGCAGTTTTTCATCACGGAATCCCAGTATCTGATGTTTATGCGCCGCTATATATCTGATAGCGAGGCCTCCAGGGTCGAAGAAAAGAAAAGCGGCAACCTTGAATTAATTCTATCTGATGGATCAGTTTATGCGCATAAGGGTCAGGGGAATTTTCTCAACCGGGAGGTGGATCCCACAACCGGCGCTCTCCTGATTCAGGCCTCTTTTCCCAATCCCGATGAATTGCTTCGACCGGGGCAGTTTGCCAAGGTCCGGGCGGAGGTCGAGGTGGTGAAGGACGGCATTTTGATTCCTCAGCGATGTGTGATGGAGTTGCAGGGGACCTTCAGCGTCTATGGGGTGGGGGCTGAAAACAAAATCCAGGCCAAAGAAGTCAAGGTGGGGCCCAGGATCAAATCCTTCTGGCTTATTCGGGAAGGGTTGAAAGCGGGTGAAAAAGTGGTTTACGAAGGCCTGCAGAAAGTGAAAGACGGAACCGTTGTAGAGGCGAAAGTCATAGACATCCCCTTGTCGGATGAAGAAAAGAAATAATGGCGAATCCATCAAACCAGCCAAAGCAGCCGGACCAGGGTAATTTCTTTGTCAGACGTCCCATTGTGGCCATGGTGATCGCGATTGTGACGGTGATTGTGGGGGTTGTGTTTCTGAAAGGGTTGCCCATAGAACAATACCCCGACATTACACCCCCCATCGTGGAAGTGCGCGCCACCTATACCGGGGCCGACTCCATCAGCGTGGAACAGTCCGTGGCCACGCCGTTAGAGCAGCAGATCAACGGCGTCGACAACATGATCTACATGAAGTCCACCAATGCCAACGACGGCACCATGACCATCCAGACGTCCTTTGACATCGGCACGGATCCGGATATGAACACCGTGTTTACCCAGAACCGGGTGTCCGCGGCCACGGCCAAGCTTCCCGAAGAAGTCAAGAGATTTGGGGTGACCACCGAAAAATCACTCCCCAATATCCTGATGCTCATTGCCGTCACCTCAGAGGACGGGCGGTATGATCAGCATTTACTGGGAAATTACGCCCTCATTAACATCAAGGACATCCTGGCGCGAATCAAGGGTATCGGGCGGGTGAACGTAATCGGGGCCAGCGATTACTCCATGCGCATCTGGATCAAGCCGGATCGATTGAGCCAGATGGGTATAACCGTTCCTGAAATCATAGACGCCATTCGCGCGCAGAGCGTCATCGTTCCGGGGGGTAAGTTCGGCGCGGAGCCGGCGCCGCCGGGAACGGAATTTACCTACACTGTGCGGTTGCCGGAACGTCTCCAATCGGAAAAACAATTCGGTGAAGTAGTGATTCGAACCACCGAGGACGGGGCCCAGGTCAAGATCAAACATGTGGCCCGCGTGGAATTGGGCGTTGAGACCTATAATGCCTTCACCCGTCTCAACAACAGTTCGTGCGCCATGATTGCCGTATACCAGGCCCCTGGTTCCAATGCGGTGGAGTTAGCGAAAAAAGTCAAAGAAACAATGACGGATCTTTCCGGGTCTTTTCCGGAAAGTCTCCGGTATGATATTTCCCTGGACACCACCCTGGCCATTACTGCAGGCATTGATGAAATTATTGAAACTCTCTTTATCGCCCTGGCCCTGGTGATTCTGGTGGTTTTCATCTTTATTCAGGACTGGCGGGCCGCTCTGATCCCCACCATCGCCATTCCCGTTTCCCTCGTGGGGGCCTTTATTGTGTTTCCCATCATCGGCTTTACCATCAATGTGCTGTCGCTTCTGGGACTGGTGCTGGCCATCGGTATTGTGGTGGATGACGCCATTGTGGTGGTGGAAGCCGTCCAGATCAACATTGAAGGCGGCATGGACCCCAAAAGCGCCACCATCAAAGCCATGGATGAGGTGACCGCGCCAGTGATCGCCACCACCCTGGTGCTGGTGGCGGTATTTATTCCGGTAGCTGTCATGGGGGGCATCACCGGCAGCCTCTACCAGCAGTTTGCCATTACCGTGGCCGTGTCGGTGCTCTTTTCATCGGTGAACGCCCTGACCCTTAGTCCGGCCCTGTGCGCTCTGTTGCTCAGAAAGCAGAAGCCCATGCGGGGTCCTCTGGGCGCCTTTTTTAGACTGTTCAATAAGGTTTTTGAAAAATCCACCAACGCCTACGTTGGGTTTACCCGGATCATAGCCCGAAGAATTTCCATCGGCCTGGTGTTTATTCTGATTCTTACGGTTGCCATGGGATTCTTAGGTAAACTGATTCCCGGTGGATTTATGCCCGAAGAGGATATGGGATATCTCATGGTCAATATCCAGTTGCCCGACGCGGCATCCCTGCAACGTTCCGACGCGGTGTCCAGGAAAGTAGAAGAAATCATCAGAAAGTATGACGAGGTGGAATTCATCACCACGGCCACCGGTTACAGTATGCTTTCGGGCAGCATGAGTTCCAATTCGGGCTTTATTTTTGTCTCCCTCAAGGACTGGGGCTTGCGGAACATTACGGCCAATGAACTGGTGGCGCAACTGAATGTGGATTTCCACTTGAATATCAACGAGGCCCAGGTGTTTGCCTTTGGACCGCCCGCCATTCCCGGTTTAGGGAGCGGTTCCGGTTTTACGTTGATGATCCAGGACAAGGGGGGGGCTTCTCCCGCCTATCTGGGGGAGCAGTCCGACAAATTTATTCAGTCGGCCATGAAGCGGCCGGAAAT
>JAYEIR010000156.1:0-13896 GCA_034660135.1 Thermodesulfobacteriota bacterium | reverse complement strand
GTAAGCGTTCACAGGTTCAGGGTTCAACGTTCAGGGTTATGGACAAGGGTAAAATTATATTGGTAAGAATGGTATAGGATCATAAAGATGAAACTGGTCCCGAATTAAATTGAACAAGGGTCAAGAGTAGCTCCGACGTCCTACAAAGTCCAGGACACACTGGTTAAAGGCCTCATGGCTTTCTATCATGACCATGTGCCCGGCGCCCGGCAATATTCTGAGCGTGCTTCCCTTTATGGACTCGTTGAGTACCCTGGAAAGCACCGGCGGCGTCAGTTTATCTTTATCTCCGCACACAATAAGGCATGCAGGCTTAATGTTCACCAGATCTTCACGACGGTCAAACCTGTCACAGGCCAGAAAGTCGTCATAAACCACCTTTGACCCTGCCCCTTTCATCAGCCTGGCACCCTCTTTAACCATAGACGGGTCTATTCCATCGGCATAAGCATAATGCATGATGGTATCAACCGTTTCTTCAAAGTTGTTCAGAAGGCCTTGTAAAAATGCGGGGGCAACAGGGAGGCGGGGACCGGTAGCTGCAAGGATAATGCCTTTAATCAGGTCAGGGAACAGTACTGCTGTTTCTTGCACAATTGCCCCACCCAAAGAATGGCCCATCAGGAACACAGGGGCCTGAAACAATGCGCCGATAGTCTTGCCCAGCCAGCGGGCATACTCGCTCACATGGGGCATGCTTTGACCCACGGTTTTTCCATGCCCGGGAAGATCCAGGGCCAGGACATTTACAGAATGCTTCATCGGATGGATCTGGTTTTGCCAGACCTGAGAACGGCCCCCGGCACCATGGATCATGACAATGGCAGGCAATCCTTCTGCAAAGGACACAGAAACGGTTTCGAACCCGAGGCCCAGGTCCCTCAGTTTTTCAAGAATCACAATGTAATCCCCTACGCCTACCACCTTATCAGGGCGCTGCCCCAGGTCAACCCGCCCCCGAACACAGGAAGGCAGATCAGGTCATCTTTTTTGATGCTCTCGTCACGGACAGCCTCATCAAGGGCAATGGGACAGGAAGCTGAAGAGATATTGCCGTATTTATGAAGGGTCAGATAAAATCTCTCAAAAGGAACCTTTAAGGTCTTGGCCATGGATTGAAACATCCGGGAATTTGCCTGGTGAGGAATAAACCACGTGATATCATCTATTGCCACGTCATTGAACTGGGCGGCTTCCCTTATGGATTCAATAAAACGCCTGACCGCAACCCTGAAACTGGCATTGGCTTCTATCATATTCAGTGTGTGAAGGCCTTTGTCCACACTTTCATGAGAGATAGGAGTGGTCTTTGATCCGCCCCCGGGCATCAGGAGATCCAGTCCATTGGCCCCGTCAGTATGGATGTGCGTGGAAAGAATCTCAGGTCCTTCATCACCAAGCGTCAGGATGGCCGCGCCGGCCCCGTCCCCCCATAAAATGCAGGTGGTCCGGTCTTTCCAGTTCAGGGTACGGGTCATGATCTCGGCACCTACAACAAGTATATGCTTGCAACTCCCTGTCTTGAGATACTGTTCTGCCACATTTAGACCAAATATGAAGCCGGAACAGGCGGCTGTTATATCAAAAGTGATTGCCTGCGGCACATTTAGTTTTGCCTGAAGCCAGTTAGCAGCAGAAGGACAGCAAGTATCAGGGGTAATTGTTGCCAGTATTACAAGATCAAGGTCCTCGGCTTTCATGCCGGCCATTTCAAGGGCCTTTAAAGATGCTTCATATGCAAGATCCGAGGTGGTCACTTCCGGGTCCGCAATCCTTCTTTCCTTCACACCGGTTCGCTGAACAATCCATTCATCTGTGGTGTCCAGACCCATTTTCTGCAAATCAAAATTAGTCAGGATCTTTGGCGGCAGATAAGAGCCTGTCCCTAATATTCGTACGGAATCCATATACTGTTACTACTCCACTATGATACCAAGTTCTTTTTCTTTTTTTGCAATGGCCAATCTGGTCTTTATCACCGTATCAGGGATCAGGCTGATTGAATCAATACCGCACTCGACCAAAAACTCTGCAAAATCCGGGAAATCACTCGGTGCCTGCCCGCATATGCCGATTTTTCTGCCCTTTTTCTTTGCCACCTCAATAACCTGTAATATCAGCCTTTTAACAGCGTCATTCCTTTCATCATAGATATGGGAAACCAGGGCAGAATCCCGGTCAAGACCCAGGGTAAGCTGGGTCAGGTCATTGGAGCCTATGGAAAAACCGTCAAACACATCTGCAAATTGATCAGCGCAGATCACGTTGCTGGGGATTTCACACATGACATAGATCTCAAGGCCATCTTCGCCCTGGACGAGCCCAAACTCCTTCATCAGCTCGATAACCTTCTTGCCCTCTTCAGGTGTCCTGCAAAAGGGAACCATGAGCTTTATATTTGTGAGCCCAACTTCGTTTCGGGCCTTTCGAAGCGCATGACATTCAAGTTCAAATGCCTTAATGAAGTTTTCATCATAATACCGGGATGCCCCCCGCCACCCTATCATTGGGTTGCTCTCACTGGGCTCATACAGGAATCCGCCGAGGAGATTTTCATATTCATTGCTCTTAAAGTCCGAAAGACGAACAATCACATCGTTGGGATAGAACCCGGCCGCAATCCGGCTGACGCCCTCCGCGAGCTTGTCAACAAAAAACCGCTTCTTATCACCGTAGACAGCTGTAATGTGATCTATTGAGTACACGACGCCGGCAATTTTCTGATCGCTCTTGGCCCTGACTTTAAGCTCTTCATAGTTTATCAAGGCGAGAGGGTGGATGCCGATATTGGCGTTAATGATAAATTCCTCTCTGGCCAATCCCACACCATCATTGGGAATCATGCTCTGGGCAAACGCCTTTTCCGGCATCCCCACATTCATCATGATCTTGGTCCGGGTTTGAGGAATCTCATCCAGGTTGACCCGTTCTATGTTATACTTCAACAACCCATCGTAGACATGTCCTGTCTCTCCCTCGCAGCAGGAGACAGTGACTTCCTGACCGGGTTTGATCCGTTCATCACCATCTTCAGTACCAATTAGACAAGGGATGCCAAGCTCCCGCGAAACGATCGCCGCATGACAGGTCCTACCTCCCTTATTGGTGACAATAGCTGACGCAATTTTCATGACCGGCTCCCAGTCCGGGTCCGTCATGCTGGTAACCAGAACTTGCCCCGGCTCGAATCGATCCATCTCGGAAGTTGACTGGATCACATTGGCAACGCCCTGCCCTACCTTGGTCCCTACAGCCGTCCCGCTAACCAGGAGTTCTCCTGTTTCAAGGAGCTGATAGTTCTCATAGGTATTCCCACTTTCAAGGGAATGAATGGTTTCAGGGCGTGCCTGGACAATGAAGAGTTCGCCGGTGCCCACTTTGACGCCATCTCCATCCTTTGCCCATTCAATATCCATCGGCTTGAAATATCCGGCTTCCTTGCTGTAGTGATCTTCAATAATACAGGTCCATTCCGCAAGTTTCAGTATTTCATCCTCCTCCAACACGTAACGATGCCTCTCGGTCAAGGTAGTAGCCACATTCCGGACTGTTTCATCGTCTTTTTTGGAATAGACCATCTTGATATCCCTGTCACCTGCCTTACGGCTGAGTATGGCCCTTTTCCCCATTTTCAGAGTAGGCTTAAACACATAGAACTCATCAGGATTAACCACGCCCTGAACCACATTTTCACCCAGACCGTAAGCAGCCGTAATCAAAACAGCATCCTTGAATCCTGTCTCTGTATCAATGGAAAATATCACGCCTGAGTAAGCGGAATCGCTCCGGACCATTTTCTGGACCGCTATGGAGAGAGAAACCTCAAGCTGGCCAAACCCCTTATCGTGCCTGTAAGAGATAGCCCGATTGGTAAAAAGACTCGCAAAACAATTTCTGCAGGCATCCAAGACATTAATCTCGCCCCGAATGTTCAGAAATGTGTCCTGCTGCCCTGCAAACGAGGCATCCGGCAGGTCTTCGGCAGTGGCTGATGACCGGATGGCAACATCCAGATTGTCTTGACCTCCCCTCCCTAATTCTGTGGCCAACTGATCGTAAGCTGCATAGATGGTCTGGATCAAATCAGGAGGGATCTCTGCATGTCGTATAAGATCACGAACAGTCCTCCCTCTTTTCCTCATATTGCTAAAATCACTTGTGTCTAAGTCCTTTAAGATATTTTGAATTTCTTCGTCAATTTTTGCATATTTCAGGAAGTACCGATAAGAATACGCAGTAATGGCAAAACCGTTGGGCACACTAATGCCTTGACTGTGAAGCTTCTGGTACATTTCACCGAGAGATGCATTTTTCCCTCCCACGATAGGAACGTCCTCTATGCCAATCTCATTAAACCAGAGAATAAGTTTTTCATCCCTATTTTTTGTCATCAGGTTTCTCCTGTTTTCTTAACAATCAGGTATAGCTACCCAGATAAATACACGGCTAACATCTTGATTCTACAAAGAAATCTTATATTCGCATCACCAGCGACTATAGTTATGGCTTTCACCTCGCTAAAGGTAAAATTTAGAATTGCTGTCGTATCACTAATGGAATTTGTTGTCAATTCACAAGATGTGTTCTAAAAAACACCATGGTCATATTATTATCATATTTCGTAAGATATGCACAGACAAAATCAATTCACCGGCTATGGAATTCAAAATACGTTTTTCGAGGTAATAAACATGCAAAGCCCGATAAAGGAACTTATCTATCTTGATCATAACGCAACCACCCCGCTTGCCCCGGAGGCCCTGGAAGCCATGATGCCCTATTTGCAGGAAGAATTCGGCAATCCTTCCAGTGCACACGTGCTGGGAACAAGGGCCAGGGAAGGACTTGACCGGGCAAGGCATGAGGTAGCCTTGCTTCTTGGATGCCAAGACCACGAAGTGATCTTTACATCAGGCGGGAGCGAGTCTAACAATACGGTCTTAAAAGGGCTTATTGATTTTAAGGTCCCTGAAGATTTTCATATTATCACATCTGCTGTGGAACATATTGCAATCCTGAATCCTGCCCTGTTTCTTGTAGAACTCGGGGCACGGTTGACAGTGGTTCCCGTAGATGCCTTTGGGCGGGTAGATCCGGAAGCGGTGCGAAAGGCGATTTTGCCCAACACCAAGTTGATCAGTGTCATGCTTGCAAATAATGAGACAGGGACGCTCCAGCCGATAAGGAAAATCTCTAAGGTCGCGCGGGATCATGGTATCCTGTTTCATACGGACGCGGCACAGGCTGTCGGTAAAATACGGGTGGATGTGAATGAATTGGGAGTCGATTTTTTGAGTGTGGCCGGGCACAAGATCTATGGCCCGAAGGGTGTGGGTGCCTTGTATATTCGTGAAGGCCGGAACATCACCCCCCTTGTTCACGGTGCAGCACAGGAGAACGGAACACGAGCGGGTACTGAGAACGTGGCATTGGCTGCCGGCCTTGGTGCCGCATGCAGAATTGCTCAAAAAAGACTCGAAGATGATTTTAAAAAGGTTACGATGTTGAGAAACCGTTTACAGGATCTCCTTTTCAATGGTATAAAAGGTCTTGTTCAAAACGGTCATCCGGGATTCCGGCTTCCCAATACATTGAACGTCTCTGTGCCCGGTCTTGAAGGGAGTCAAATTCTTGAAGGGGCCCCGAACGTCATAGCCTCCACAGGAGCGGCCTGTCATAACAAAACCGTGAGACTCTCTCACGTACTTTCGGCAATGGGGATTCCTCCTGAGATTGGGATGGGGGCTTTGAGGTTTACCCTGGGAAGGAGCAACACGGCTGGACAAATCGAAGAAGCCGCACAATCAATTATCAATCAAGTAAAGAGGATGCGATGACAAATCAAAATAAGGAAAAACCTGCAATTCTTATCATTGACATGGTCAAAGATAATTTCGTGGAAAGCCACAATTCACCTATTACTCCGCTTGCAAAGCAAATCATTGCGCCTATTAACAACCTGACCCGTGCGTTTAGGATGGAAAACTGGCCGGTTGTCTTTTCCACGGACTCCTTTCATGAAGAAGACTTCATATTCACGGCACGGATGAAACCACATTCACTTGCCGGAACCGAAGGCGCTGAGGTCATTGATGAACTGGAACGTAAGGAAGAAGATCTCTGGCTGCCCAAGCCCAGATTCTCCGCATTCTTTAAGACTGATCTGGACAGGTGGTTGCGGGAAAAGAGCATAACACTCTGTGCTGTTGCTGGAATAGCAACCAACTTCTGCGTTTTGACAACGGTCATGGATGCCATCTGTCACGATTTCAAGGCAGTCATAGTGGAGGACTGCACGGCCGCCACACATGAGATAATCCACGAGCAGACCCTGGATAACTATCGCCGGAATGCGCTTTATCCTCTACTGAGAGTTGCCACATCCGCCGAATTGTTGAATGACCTCCGGAATCCCGGATCCCGGACTTAGGGCTTGCGCAAAAAATGAATAGATCAGTATATCATAAGCGTATAGCCGCTCTAAGGCGAATGTTAGAGAGTTCAGACCGGTCAGACCCTGACACGGCATGGATCATTCAGCCTGAAAACAGGCGATATCTTTCGGGGTTTCAGGCGGGAGATATGCAACTTACCGAATCATCCGGCTCTTTACTTATCAATGACGCCCGGTGCCTTCTCGTGACAGATTCGAGATACACCTCGGAAGCTGAAAAAGAGACGGAGGATTTTGAGATCCGGACACTCCAACAGGGTTTGACTGATGGGCTTCCCGGTCTTGTGAGCCTTATGGAAACAAGGAGCCTGGGTTTTGAAAAAGATTATCTGACATGGGGACTCCACCAGCAGTTATCTGACAGGCTTCAGTCCCTTTCACCCCCGGTTGTTCTTGCACCTTTGAACGGATTGGTGGAACAAATGAGGGTGATAAAAGACGACACGGAGATAAAGGTCTTAGAGTCCTCAGCGGATTTGGCGTCGACTATCCTGGACCAGGTTATTTCAGGTCTTAAGCCCGGCCTGACAGAAAAGCAGGTTGCATGGCAGATTGAGGATCTGTCTCGTGAGGCAGGAGCTGAAGGCCTGGCGTTTCCCTCGATTGTTGCTTCCGGTCCAAACAGCGCTTTGCCCCACGCTATACCCACTGAGAGAAAACTGAGAGAAAAAGAGCCGATTATCCTGGATATGGGCGTAAGACTGGGCGGCTATTGTTCTGACATGACCAGGACTGTTTTCCTGGGCGACCCGGACTCTGATCTCAAGGGGATCTACCGGACGGTTCGTGAGGCCCAGATCAAGGCACTCGGAGAAATCAGGCCGGGGGTGGAAAGCAACCACATAGACTCAATAGCGAGGAAGGTTATCAGCGATGCGGGCTTCGGTAAATTTTTTGGCCATGCTCTGGGTCACGGTGTGGGTCTGGCGACCCATGAGCAACCAAGGTTGGGGCCATTGAAACCCACAAAACTCAAGAAAGGGATGGTGGTCACGGTTGAGCCTGGGATCTATATCCCTGACAAGGGTGGTGTACGGCTGGAAGAAATGGTGGTCATCGAGGAGAACGGTCCGAGGATACTGACCAAAAATCGTCATTTTTACGATTTCACTTCTTGATGATTCACGGCCTGGGGCAAAAATGGACTATCTCGCAGACCAGTTCATCAATTATCTCAGGGTGGAACAGGGCCTTGCTGACAACACGGTTCAAGCATACAGCAGGGATCTGACAAGGTTTTTTCGGTTCTTGGAGACCAAAAAATTGTCTCCCTTGAGAACACATCAGGATCAGATTAATGAATATGTGGGCACACTCGGCCGGGATCTGTCTTCGAGGAGCGTGGCCAGAAATATTTCCGTGTTAAAGACGTTTTTCCGTTTCCTCGTATCCGAGAACCAAATAAAGGAAAGCCCGGCAAGGCTTCTTGATTCACCACGTTTTACGCTCAGGCTGCCGGGGGTCTTGAGCAAGGGAGAAGTTGAGCGCCTTATCACCCAACCTGATATTTCCAAACCGAGAGGCCATAGGGACCGGGCAATGCTGGAGCTCCTTTATGCCACAGGCTTGAGGGTTAGTGAGCTTATCAAACTTAAGATCTCTGATATTAACATTGAGGCCGGTTACCTGAAAACCATGGGCAAAGGATCCAGGGAGAGAGTCGTTCCTATGGGCCAAAAGGCCATAAAAGCAATAAAGGAGCACCTTTCTGACAGGCAGCACAGAATGAAAAAAGACGCGAGCTCTCCTTATCTTTTTCTCAGTTCCAGGGGACATCCGATGACGAGGCAGGGATTCTGGAAAATCATTAAGAAATACGCGATACAGGCACACATTAAAAAAGGGATAACACCACACAGCATAAGACACTCCTTTGCAAGTCATCTTCTCGAAGCCGGTGCTGACTTGAGGTCGGTGCAGATCATGCTGGGTCATGCTGATATTTCGACAACTCAAATCTATACTCATGTAACAAGAGAACGGTTGAAAGAAATCCACAGGAAATGTCATCCCAGGCCATGAATCTCAGGCGTCTGGTTTGCGTAAACCGGAAATAAGCAGAAACTTCAGACCTCGTAAATTTCTGTGAAAATGTGCCGATTCTTTTGACAATGTCGATTGCCGGCAAGAATTGCTAATAGATATTAGCTATTAGGTGATAGGTATTATTAGGCTGTTATTAGGTTGTTTCATAATAAGCTAATTGCTAATAGCTAACACCTAAGGGCCGAATGCTCAATTTTCTTACTGAAAACGAATAGGGCTGTGATTTTATCCTATTAACTACTCAACCACTCGACCACTTAACGAGGTCTGAAGTTAGCTTTTTCCAAGAATAAATATGGGCAAAATCATACAGTTACAGCCAAGATTGAATCAGGTTGCTGACAATCTGATTACGTCAGAACCCTGGGAATTCCGGACCCCGCACTGGGAAACGGCCCATTTTATCCAGATGTCTAAATTCCACTCCGAAAAGCTGGAGTGTGACTTTGAATGCGATTTCGGGAAAAAATATAGAAATATCCGGCAGTTGCCGTCCCACTTACTCCTGAAAGGAAGCGTGGCTTATACTATCCGGGCCATGTTTTCATATAGGGAAAATGAGGAGAAAATGCGTGAGGCCTATTACCTCACAGGGCTTATGGACTGCATGATAAATCAGGTGAACCCCATATTGAGGACACACATCCTCAGATCCATGTATAAGAAGGTCCTTGCTATGAAAGAGGATCTCAACATACACTGGTACGGGCCGCTCGATCAGATACTGCTTCTCATTGATTCCCGATTTTACAACGAATCCGAATACAGGTCATCCCTGAACAGGGCCAACACCATGAAAGAGCTTTACCATGCCATTCGGAAAGGAACGGATGAGATGTTTGATATTATTTCCCGTGAATATGTATGTTACTGTTCGGGTATGGGAGGACAGCCATGCAAACGACAGACGTAAAGCTACTTATAAAAGAAATCACCGAGTTAAAGGAGACGCTCAACCAGAAGAGCAAGGAAATCGAAAACCTGGAGCGCAACAATTCCTTTTTGCAGAGTCTGTTTGATGAAATCCATGAAGAGATCATAGTCATTGGCCCCGATTTTGTTGTCCATGATGTAAACAAATTCTTTTTAGATCATTACGACCTCAAAAAGGAAGATGTGCTGGGAAAGAAATGCTATGAAATCACCTACCGGTTAGATGCTCCCTGTCAATTCGGCAATGAGCCATGTCCACTTGAAAAGGCACGCAAAACAGGACAGAGGGTCGAGATGACCCATTACCATAAGGCAGAAAATAGGGAGATTAAAGAGATACTCCGGATTATTTATCCCTTGGCTGTCAGGGGGAAGGGTACTGAATACTTTGTAGAAATCTCCCGCGATGTGACAGAACAACGGAATTTGATCAGAAAAGTCAAGGCCTCAGAAAAAAAATTCAGGACCATATTGGATACTGCGACCGATGCGATTTTGAGTATCGATGAAAAGCACAGAATCGTGCTCTTTAACAATGCCGCCCAACGAATATTTGGTTACTCAAGATCTGAAGTCCTTGGAAAAGACCTCAATATGCTTATCCCCCCTAAATACGGCGACCATTACAGGTTTGTAAAAAGGTTTTTGGAAACAAGGAAACCAAAAGTAATGGGAGATGTCCTGTCTCTGACCGCTTTAAGAAAAGGCGGAGAAGAATTCGCTATAGAATTGAGCCTGTCCTACTTTGATATACATGGCAGGATTACTCTTACGGCCATTATCAGGGACGTATCCGACCAGAAACAATTAGAGAAAAAACTATTGCGATCAGAACGTCTTGCCGCAGTAGGTAAGGCGGTTGCTCATGTGGCCCATGAGATCAAGAACCCGCTCATGATTATCGGAGGTTTTTCTGATCAGATAAGAAGAAACGTGACCGATGAGAATGCGATGCAGAAGCTGGATATGATTCTTGATGAGGTGAATCGACTTGAGAACCTGATTGAGAACCTCGGAGATTTCACAAAACAATACAAGCTCATAAAAAGACGCGCGGACATCAATTCGGTGATCATGGATGTCTTAAGAATAATGGGGGAGATTTATTCGTCTGAAAAATACAATTTCAAGGCAGATCTGAATCCGGATCTGCCGGAGATAAATTGTGATCCTGACAAACTTAAGCAAGTCTACATGAATATCATCGGCAATGGCATTGAGGCCATGGAGGACGGCGGAACTATAAGGATCAGTACTGACAAACGGCCCCACGGCG
Source organism: Thermodesulfobacteriota bacterium (assembly GCA_034660135.1). Lineage (GTDB taxonomy): Bacteria > Desulfobacterota > DSM-4660 > Desulfatiglandales > Desulfatiglandaceae > JAYEIR01. Next base: position 3,187 of record JAYEIR010000156.1, on the reverse strand, counting down.
TTGAGATCCGCATAAGTGACGAGGGCTCAGGAATAAGCGAGGAAGACCTCCTTCACATATTTGAGCCGTTTTACACGACCCGGGCAAAGGGGTCGGGGCTCGGCCTGTCGATATCCTACAAAATCATAGAGGTGCACAACGGCGATATATGGGCCTTTAGTATGCCGGGCAAAGGCACCACCTTTGTTATCAGACTTCCTGACGTATAGTAATCAATTCTTCTACACGCGAAGCCGCATACAGGTTCTATAGGCTTACATAAAAACATTTTGTGGTTGACGTAATCCTCCCTGAGATGGAATTGAGAGGACAGTTAGGGGTGCGATACTTGAAACTGGAAACTCGAAACTTGGGAAAGGAATGACAATTCAGGTTGTTATCAAGTCTCTAATTTCTAATTTTAAATTTATTGAAATCGCTCAGAAAAAATCTCTTCGTAGACCGCATATCAAAAGCCCCAAAAACATTTCCTTGAAATCCATATCACAGAATAAAATTTGCCATGAACTTGATTTTCTAATTGACAGTGGCCGGATGGGGTGATATGTTTAATCAGTTTCGCGGGGTGGAGCAGGCTGGTAGCTCGTCGGGCTCATAACCCGAAGGTCGTTGGTTCGAATCCAGCCCCCGCTACCAAAGCAATAACAAGGGGTTAGCTAATATTAGCTAACCCCTTTTTCATTGACCTAAATTACCCTACCCCGTACTATACCCCACAACCAACCTAAAATTCAGAGTGTTCTACATTCTAACTCACTTTCGTCGCCCAAACAGAATCAAGAAAAGGTATTTTCTTGAACTCTCCATGATTATTTAAGAATTCGTCAGACATTCATCCACCCTTCTGCTATGCCATGGATAAAAGCTATATCTATACTTGAAGGAAGTGTGATTTAGACCATTTTGAAGGGATTGAAAGCTATTCTGTGAAACATCTTCCCATAGTGCATGGACCCGTCTTGCTGAGACGCATAGTCGATATTGTCATGCCCACTGTCATATTCGTCGTCCCAGTCCATCAGACACTCCCTATCACTCCACTCCCAATGCCTTAAACACAGCATCCTCCGGATCGGCATAAAAGCTGGTCTGAAATTTGGCGAACAATTCACCGGGGATGCTGGGTATATCACCCACACTGGCCATGGGCAGAAGGATGCGCTTTGCCCCTGCGTCAAAGGCCACCTGGAGGGACTCGGCCAGATTTTGTACCGGGACGATGCTGCCGCCCAGGCTCATGCTTCCCAGGACCACGAGTTGGGACTGAACCGGTTTCCCTAACACAGCGGAACAGAGGGCCACGAAAGCTGTAAGGGTCATGGCGTTGGTGGGGCCTGTATTGTGAAGTTCCACAATGTGGAGGTGGTAGTTGTGGTCACCAGCCTTGACCGACGCGCTGACGCCGGTGGCATTAGCCTTGAAATAGTCGAAACCGACCTTTACGGCCTCCTTTGCAGCACTAACGGACCCAAAGCCTGACAGGGTCAGAGATCCGTTGCCTGGAGTGACTTGGGTCTCTAAGCGATAAAGCCCGAGGTGCCCGCTGTTTCCAGTGGCCACAGTATGCAGAACCCCGGGATTGAGGGGTCCTTGCGGGATCAGGGAACCGCCGCCCTGTTCGGGTACACTGATGAATTTCTCTTCCATGTTCTCCTGATCGATATAAGAGAAATGCACATCGTAGAATTCCATACCCCCTATCTTCTTGAGTTGCTCCTTGACACGGCGGCGAGTTTCCAGAGCGTATTCCAGGCAACGTTGCACCGCGTCCTTGTCATAATCCTCATGGGGATAAAGCAGCTTCAAAAGACCCGAGACCGTGTGTTTTACGGCAATCGTGTCCCGCTGGTTTAAATCCCGACCCAGCTTGAAATACTTATTGATCGCATCCCCAAAGTTCCTCTTTCGCATCTCCCGAAAGAACTCGGCCAGATAGTCCACAATAAGCCCGTACTGGTTGGTGATGTATTCGGGGCGCATCTTGGGAATTTCCCACCCGGGGATGTAGGCATGGAAACGGTCGAAGAAGGCCGAATCAATCATGGCCTCGGGAAAGGGTGCCAGGAGATGGCTTGTCTTGACCAGAGTATCCACCGGCTGGTTGAGGTTACCCACAAAGACCATGGAGGCGTAGGCGTTGATCAGATCCCGCCCCCGCGCAAAAGAGCCGGAGGCCATATAGTCCTTCATTATCGAGACGCCATCGTTGTCTTTAAATGAGATCCCTGCAACTTCATCAAATGCAACCACATCCCACAGTCCCACTAGCCCAACATTACGATTGGCGAGGTTGTAGAATAGGTTGGCAACCGTCGTCTTGCCACCGGAAATGAGGATACTGTTGGGACTGATCTCCTTGTAGATATGGCTTTTACCAGTCCCCCGAGGCCCCAATTCGCATACGTTGAAATTGTTCTCAACCAGGGGAATCATCCGGGCCAGCAGGTGCCACTTTACACGATTCTCGAATTGGGTCGGCTCCAGACCGATGGAGCGGATCAGGACATCGAGCCACTGGTCTTCCGTAAAATGCCGCCGTCCCTCAAATAGCTCTTCCATATCCATGTTGGGCATCTGGATCGGCTTCAATTCACGAACGAGAAAAGGTGATCCTTTCTGGCCTTCTTCATAGAAATACTCCATGGTGATAATCGACCAGATACCCCCGGCCAATAGCTTTTCGTACTGCCGCACTGTGCCAGTGCTGATCTCGACGCCCTTAGTGCCCAGGTTGGATAGCAGGGCCTCATACACATCCCTCTTCTCATTGAGTTTGACCGTGGCCTTGTCGATGATCTTGAGGCCGCCCCGTTCTCGAATGACGGACTTGACCTTTTCCGCCTCATCAGGCCGCACATAATTCTCGGCCAAGATCCGTTTTACGGTGGTCAAACCATCCTGGATGATCGCTTCATCGTTCGAGGCACAGTGTTGCCCAAGGAGGTACTCAAGCACATACACCGGCACATTCGCCCCTTCCTTCACTAACTGGGTCAGGTCTTTGCGAACGACCCGGCCTGCAAAGTGTCGGTTGAGAAGCTCATCTAAACTTCCGTCCAATGTATCTTGTCTATTTTCAGAAATCATCGGTAAAGGCCCTGTCTATTATGATGTCCACGCTTTCTTGCTCCACGCCTGTTTCAGCATCGCGCAGGACAAGCCGGTATTTTGCGTTTTTTTCATACTG
>JAYEIR010000155.1:38300-41834 GCA_034660135.1 Thermodesulfobacteriota bacterium | reverse complement strand
CTTATAATATATCTTGTCCTATTCTCTTGCTCAGCGACTTAAGTTCAGGGGATATCTCCGGCTTTGTCAGGACAACCACAAGATCAAAAGGTTCTTTATTTTGTTTATCGCTTTCTGAGTACGTGAGATCAAGAGGCTCTCCTCCCGCATTCTTTTCAACAGATTCAGGTATGCCATCTATTATCTTCAATCCCATGATCTTCTCTGCATCAGAGGTAAACCGGTCTTTGAATGATTGACACACAGGCGAGACTATGACCACCTCAAGGCCTTCTGTTCTGTCAAGTGCAATGATGGATTCGTTGACCCCTAAGACAAGAGATGAAAGGAGATGCTCTTCATCTTCCTCCGGGTGACCCTGGACAATGGCTATTCGTGCAGGAATCTCTCCGTCTAAAGCCGAGACTACCATTCCATCGGTCGGACCGGTAGGCGAAAGCATCCGCTCAAACTGCAGGTCCGTGATAACATCGGCGTAATTTCCATAGCCTAAATCAGAATTAAACGATTGAAACGCATTGTCCTGTCCGCTTGTGATAACGACCTCGTCAAATTCAAGGTCAAGTTTCTCGTCGGGAATATCAAAATCAATGGCCTCAACTTCACACTCGGCCCAGCACAGGGCACAGCCAAGGCACCGCCTGCAACTGAGGCAGCGTTTGGCCTCTGAAACGGCGATGTCTTCGGGAAAACCTGTTTCAACCTCTACGTAATTTCCCCTTCTTTCATCCACTGAAATCTCGGGCATCTCCGCCCTGGGGGATGGGACATCGTCAAAGGGGATGATATAGCGTCCTTCCTTTTCGTAAATCATCTACTTGCTCCTCAGGTACTCATGTATACCTAATGCCGCTTTTTTTCCGCCGGCAACCGCGCGAATAGCGATATCAGGACCGGATACTATGTCACCGCCGGCAAACACGCCGGGGATATTGGTCTCACCAGTCTCATCGTCAATTTCAAAGGTATTCCAGCGGCTAATTTTGTATTCGTGCCCTTCCGGAAGAAAGCTCATATCCGCTGCCTGGCTCAGGGCCGGCACAATGGTCTGGGCATCTATGACATATTCAGAGCCCTCGATAGGTACAGGCCTTCTGCGGCCTGAAGAATCCGGTTCGCCAAGCTCCATTTTTATGCATTTCATGCCCGTAACCTTGCCGTTTTCGCCAAGAATCTCAATAGGGGCTGCAAGATACTGGATAATCACGCCCTCATGTTCTGCCGCATCAATCTCCCACGGGTTGGCAGGCATCTCTTTTTTGGTCCTGCGATAAAGGATATAGACCTCATCAAATCCCATTCGCCAACCCACACGGGCCGAGTCAATGGCCGCATTACCACCGCCGATCACGATGAGCTTGTTTGTCCCCTTCTCACGTATGCCAAGGGCCTGCTCACGCAAAAAGGTCACGCAATCCACAATCCCCTCGTAATCGTCTTCTCCAGGGACATTCAGCTTGAGACCGCTGTGGCAGCCTGCCCCTATAAAAACGGCGTCATTTTCGGTTTGCAGGTCTTCAAAGCTTATATCTTTGCCGATGCGGGTTTCGTACGCAATCTCCACGCCCATGTTGGCAATGAGATCGACCTCACGCTGGAGCAGCTTTTTGGGCAGGCGGTATTCAGGGATACCAACCCACAAAAAGCCCCCCGGGACAGGAAGGGCCTCAAAGATTTTGATATGTTCATACCCCATCCTGGCCAGGTCATAAGCGCATGTCAGACCGCTGGGACCTGCCCCGATAATAGCAATCTTCTCTGGAAACTTCTTATCCGGGGTTTCATAGGCAGGTTCAATCTCCTCGTTTATCTCCACATCTCCCACGTATCTCTTGAGAAAACAGATGCTGATCGGTTCATCTAAATACTGCCGGTTGCAGGCAGTCTCACATGGATGGGGACACACGCGACCGATGCTCCCCGGAAGAGGCAACCTTTCCCTGATCTTGGCCAGGGACTCTTTGTACTTGCCGTCTGCTATCAAACCCACGTATGAACGGATATCAAGGTTGACAGGACATGCATCCTGGCACACGGGCATATCTTCTTTAAAGATGTTATACTCGCCGGTCCCGGGATTGAAAAAATCTACGGCCGTACGAAAACCAAATGCCTCGTTAAAGTCATCAAACATATTAACAGGGCAGACCTTGATACAGGCCTTGCAGTCGTTGCATTTAGTGTTGTCTACCCTGAGGCTGTGTTTCAGGATATTGGCCCGCACACGTCCGTCTTCACGGATCACCTTTTTTATGTCGCTGTAGGTCAGGACCTGGATATTCGGGTTATTACGGACATTATCCAGATCCGGGTTAACAAATGCCTCGTCAGGTTTTATCAGACGATCCCTTGGGATCCTCTCAGCGCCCAGGGTAGGAAACTTTTCAACAACAGTCACGTCGGCGCCCGTATCTGCCTGTTCAAGGGCCGCCCGGACTCCTTCGATGCCACCCCCGACTATCAATACTTTTTTATCTTCCACGTGTTACACCTCTTGTGCCGCTAACTGAAATATTGGCGTTCGCCCGGAAACTTTTTCCAGTTTGACCATCTCTTTTCGTCTGAGGGCAGTTATATATCGAAAGACCCTCTGTGAAGGAATGGCAAGGGTCCCGGCCAAATCTTTGACAGATTGGGCGTCCTCCTTTAATTTCCCAAGGATTTCCTGTGTCTCGGTTTCTTCCACAATGATCATGTCAAGGGCACGATTAAACTCATGCTCAGTGAAGATCTCGCCGTACATGTTACCGGATTCCATAAATTCTGTTCTCTTGCCGATGATCCATCTTATCTTCTTGCCTGCAAGCACGGCCTCTGCAGACTCCAGTTTTTTAAAGATTTCAGGCGCCTTTAGGTGATCTCCTTCTCCTCCGATAGGGCCTATCTCTCTTATAACTTTCGCATAATTGGTAACAAGTTCAGCAAACCTGGCGCCTTCGCCAGAGGAAAGCTGTTGAAAGGAAACACGCTCTTCATTGACACCAAGGTGCTTGAGCAATCTGCGTGTCATGTCTAACTTAGCCTTTGCCTGATAGTTACCGCTGATATAATGACAGTCTCCGAAATAACAGCCAAGCACCATAAGTCCATCAAGACCTTTTTTTAGGGCCTTAACCACAGTGGCAGGATCAACCCTGCCGGTACACATAAGACGAACAGTCTTTATATCCGGGGTATATTGTAGTCTGGAAACTCCAGCTAAATCAGCAGCAGAGTATCCTCACCACGTACAGCAAAACACAAGAATTTTAGGGGTGAATTCGGCCAATGGAACCTCCTTATTACTATTTCCGATTTTTGATTTACTCACAATTCCATCTATCTATTTCCTTCAATCGCAAATCAATAAATTCATATATCTGCTTTATCTTTATCCACCTAAGAATGCTTCAATCTGCGCCTCAATTTGTTGATCGGTAAATGAATTAATGCTCAGGGCATGTTGATAACATGTAGCTGCGCATACGCCGCAACCTTTACAGGCCACATCTATCACATGGGCCTTTCTTCCCTTTTCGTTCTTTATTATCTCGA
>JAYEIR010000155.1:35007-38200 GCA_034660135.1 Thermodesulfobacteriota bacterium | reverse complement strand
TGTTGATCGGTAAATGAATTAATGCTCAGGGCATGTTGATAACATGTAGCTGCGCATACGCCGCAACCTTTACAGGCCACATCTATCACATGGGCCTTTCTTCCCTTTTCGTTCTTTATTATCTCGATAGCGCCATATGGACAGAGTGCAGCACACAGACCACAGCCCCGGCAGGCATCTTCATTGACCATGACAGAAATTATCGGCTCGACAACCACAGAACCTTTAGTTAGAGGGATAGACGCCCTGGATGCCGCACCCAGGCCCTGTGCCACTGCCTCCCTGATATTTGCCGGAAAATGTCCACTTCCGCAAAGGAAGATGCCATCGGTGGCAAAATCTATGGGCCTAAGCTTGACGTGCGCTTCCAGCAGGAAACCGTTTTCGTCAATCGAAACCCTGAGAAGATGCGAAATCTCATGTACATCCTCTGCCGCGATCAAAGGGGTTGACAAGACAACGAGATCAGCGGGCAGGAACATCTCCCGTCCAAGCAGGGAATGATATACATCAACCTTTTCTGAATCCACCTCGGGAGGCCGGTCAGGGTTATAATTGATATACCTGATACCCCTGGCCTTTGAATCCCGAAACATCTCCTCATTTTCCACACCGTACATCTGCATGTCACGGTACAGGATGGAAACCCTGGCATCAGGAATTTGTTCCTTTACAAGCATGGCATTCTTGACAGCGGTTTGACAGCAGATCCTTGAGCAATAGGGTCTCTCTTCATTGCGGCTGCCAACACACTGAATCATAACAACGTTTTTGACATCTTTATCAAGGCCATTTTTGAGCCGGCCTTCCATCTCAAGCTGGGTAATTACCCGCTGCCCGTCATAGCCGTAAAGGCCCTCGGGGACAAAGACGCTGCCACCTGTTGCCACAATGATGACCCCTATATCAATCTTCTTGACCCCTGATTCGTTTTCTATGTCTATCTGGTATTTGCCGATAAACCCCTGGGCCAAAGTCACACGTGCCTTGGTGAAAACGGTAATCTTTGGATGTTCGGTCACTGCACGAATTTTTTCATCGACCAGGCTTTTCGCATCCGTCATGGTAGGACCGATTTTATTAATCCGGTTTAACATCCCCCCAAGGCGTTCTTCCTTTTCGACAAGGACTACTTCATACCCTCGATTTGCAAGTGCAAGGGTCGCGGTTATGCCCGCTATACCGCCTCCGATCACGAGGGCCCTGGCCGTTACTTCCGAGATAATGGGATCCTGTGGCTCCAAAAGGGCGGCCTTGGCAACACCCATACGTATCAGGTCTTTGGCCTTGTTTGTGGCTTTTTCCTGATCATGCATATGCACCCAGGAGCACTGGTCCCTGATGTTTACCATCTCGAACAGGTAGGGATTCAGCCCTGCCTCCCCACATGAACTCCTGAAAAGGGGCCCATGTGTCCTCGGAGTACAGGATGCGACTACAACCCTTTCTAAATTCTGGGCTTTTATGGCTTGCTTAATCTCATTGATGCCTGTCTCGGAACAGGTATAGAGATTCCTCTGTACAAAGCCCACATTCGGCAGACCCTTTGTATATCCCTCAAGCTCTTCCATATTGAGGTATCCCGCAATATTGGAGCCGCAATGGCACAGAAATACCCCGATCTTAATACCTTGCTCTTTTTTGTCAGGCAACGGCCTTCTCCTTATAAAAATTAGTTTGAACAACTGTTTCCGCGGCACGCTCAGCAGCGCTTGATGCCTGGGCCACAGATTCAGGGACGTCCATTGGGGCCCCTGCGCAACCACAGACAAAAATGCCGGGTACTGTGGAGTCAACAGGAGAAAAGGGACTGGTTTTTATAAAATTGTAGTCATCTAATTCGATCCCGAGGAGCTTTGATAGATCAACAATGCCGGCTGTAGGCGCGCATGCAGTAGCCAGGATTACCATATCGAATTCCTGGCTTTTTACCTTTCTCTCATGGGTATCTTCATAGGTTACTACCGGATTGTTATCAGTCCCTTCCGTGATTTCTGCGACCCTTCCACGGATATAGGTAATACCTGAATCATTGCTGCCACGTATCTTGTATTCTTCAAAACCCTTTCCAACAGCCCGGATGTCCATACCGAAGATCGTAGATGTTGTTTCAGAATCGTGTTCGTTGGCTACAATGGCCTCCTTGATAGAGTGCATACAGCAATAGCCGGAGCAAAAGGGATAAAACCTGAAGTCACGTGATCCGACACACTGGATAAAGGCAAGCCTTTTTGCAGTAGCAAACGTCTCAGCCTTCTTTTTCATGGCCTCAAGCGGTTCTATAACAGCAAGATGCTGTGCATACTTATCAGCCCATTTCTTACGGTTATCATTATCTTTGTATTGACCGCTTTGAAATTCTTTATAAAATTCAGCAGAATCCTCTTCATACTTTTTTTCAAAATTCGCAATAACCTTCTGGGATTTCTTTGCCTTTTTCTCGAAGGCTGCAATTTCAGCTTCAACTGCCCGATCCGACGGGCGATCTACGTGTCCGTCAGTTGGGCCGCTTGCGCTCAGCAACCTCTCAAATTCCATGGCCGTAATCACATTGGGGATTTCCCTGTAACGATATTCAGGGATTTGTGACGGATCAAACACATCGTATCCGGCTGAACAGATAATGGCCCCCACATGGAGTTCTAAGATCGTGTCTTTTTGGTCAAAATCAATAGCATCGGCCTGGCATGTCTTCTGGCAGATACCGCACTTCTTGCCGTTCAACTGGCGGCAGTAATCAGGATCAATGGTGCGGGTTGATGGAATGCCCTGGGCAAAATAGGCATATATGGCCTTGCGCGTCCCAAGATCTTCGTTAAAGGCATCTGAAACAACTGTGGGGCATTTTTCCTCACACGCGCCACAGCCCGTACACCTGTTTTCGTCTACATAACGCGCCTTCCTGCGAATCGTGACCTTGAAATTTCCGGCCTGGCCTTCCACCTTCTCGACCTCGGTATAGGCCAGAAGTTCAATATTGGGATGTCGACCGACATCCAGCATCTTAGGCGAGATTATTCAGATGGCACAGTCATTGGTGGGGAATGTCTTGTCTAATTGCGCCATCTTGCCGCCAATACTGGGCAATTTCTCCACGAGATGGACATTGATCCCCATATCGGCAAGGTCCAGAGATGCCTGCATCCCCGCGATGCCTCCTCCGATAACAAGTATATTTTCACTCACAATATAT